>JAXHTL010000199.1:0-8762 GCA_034190095.1 Actinomycetota bacterium | reverse complement strand
TGTACCGGCCGGCGCGCTTCGTCAAGCAGGTCCGGGTGATCACCTTCAAGGACGTCAACATCGAAGAGGTGGACAAGCCCGAGCTGCGGCTGCCGGAGTAACCGCTGCGTTGGCCGCCGGTTAGATGGAGCTCGACCAGGTCTTCGACTGGCGCGGACGACGGGTCCGGTGGGGCAGCCGTGGGCACGGTCCGGCGGTGGTGTTCTGCCACGGCACGCCCTGGTCGTCCTGGCTGTGGCGGCCGTTCGCCGAGGCGCTGGCCGAGGATTTCACGGTGTATCTGTGGGACATGCCCGGCTACGGTGTGTCCTCGAAACGGGCCGAGCACCGGGTCGGCCTCGACGTGCAGGGTGAACTGTTCGCCGATCTGCTGGCGCACTGGGGGTTGGCCTCCGACGGCCGGCCCGCCCCGCATGTCGTCGCCCACGACTTCGGCGGTGCGGTGTCGCTGCGCGCCCATCTGCTGCACGGCGCCCGCTACGCAACCTTGGCCCTGGTCGATGTCGTCGCGCTGTCTCCGTGGGGCTCACCGTTCTTCCGTCTGGTCCGCGACCACGCCGACGTCTTCGCCGCGTTGCCGGCGGCGGTGCACGATGGTGCGGTGAGCGCCTACGTGGCCGGAGCCAGCCATGCCGGCCTGACCGCGCATCAACTCGGCCATCTGGTCGACCCGTGGACCGGAGAGGACGGGCAGGCGGCGTTCTATCGTCAGATAGCCCAGGCCGACGATGCCCACACCGACCAGATCGAAAGCCGCTATCCGACGCTGGATCTGCCGGTTCTGGTGGTGTGGGGCACCGAGGACGCCTGGATTCCGGTCGATACCGCGCAGCGGCTGGCCGCGGCGATCCCGGGAGCCGGGTTGAAGCTGGTACCCGGGGCGGGGCACCTCATCCAGCTCGATCAGCCGGTGGCGCTGGCGACGATCCTGCGGTCCTGGTTGCCGGTGAGTCGCTGACACCGCCGGTGGGAGATCACCACGTCCTCGACCGGTCCCCGGGTTTCCTACACTGACCCGGTGACCGTCAACGCTGACCCCACGCGTCCCCTGGCCGGAGTGAGAGTCGTCGAGATCTCCAGTTTCGTCGCGGTGCCCCTGGCCGGCATGACGCTGGCCCAGCTCGGCGCCGAGGTGGTGCGCGTCGACCCGATCGGCGGCGCCGCGGACTACCACCGATGGCCGCTGACCGAGGCCGGCGACAGCATCTACTGGGCCGGGCTGAACAAGGGCAAGCGGTCGCTGGCCGTCGACATGCGCTCCGAGCAGGGACAGCGGCTGGTCACCCAGTTGATCGCCGACAGCGGCGTGTTCATCACCAATGTCGCCGGCCGGCAATGGCATTCCTACGAAACCCTCGGTGCGGCCCGCCCCGACCTGATCCAGGTCGAGGTGTCGGGTCGGGCCGACGGTGGCACGGCCGTCGACTACACCGTCAACGCCGCCATCGGGTTCCCGCTGGTCACCGGCCCGGCTGGGCTCGCCGACCCGGTCAACCACGTGTTGCCGGCCTGGGACGTGTCCTGCGGCCTCTACGCCGCGCTGTCGGTGGTCACCGCGCTTCGGCATCGGGACGCGACCGGAGCCGGCCAGCACATCAGCATCCCGCTGGAGAACGTCGCGCTGGCGACGGCGGGAAACCTGAGCCTGCTCACCGAGGCGATGGTCAACGGCACTTCGCGGGAACGCATCGGCAACGCGGTCTACGGGACCTACGGGCAGAACTTCACCAGCAGCGACGGCATCGCCTTCATGGTCGTCGCGCTCACCGGGCGGCACTTCCGCGATCTGACCGCCATGACCGGGACCGAACACGCCGTTGCGGCACTGGCGGAGTCGCTGGGGGCGGACTTCACCGACGAAGGGGAGCGGTTCCGGCACCGCGAGGCGCTGTCGGGACTGTTCGGCGAATGGTTCGGCACGCACACCGGCGCCGAGGTCGCCACGGCACTGGCGGCGACCTCGGTGCTGTGGGAGCGCTACCAGAGCTTCGCGCAGACCTCCGCGGACACCCGGGTGACCGACAACCCGCTGTTCACCGAACTCGACCAGCCACGGGTGGGGCGCTATCTCGCTGCGGGCCTGCCGGTGTCGATCGACGGCACCTATCCGGCGGCGGTCGCTGCCCCGGCCCTGGGCGACGACACCGCGGCGGTGCTCGGTGAGTGGCTGGCCCTGGATGCACAGCAGATCCAGGACCTGCTCGGGTCGGGCACCGTCGCGTGAGCGTGCTGCTCGATCTGCTCGACGTCACCGACGCCGGCCCCGACACCTGGCGCGGACGGGCCAGCGGCCCGGCCGGAAAGCGCGCCTACGGCGGCCAGCTGGTTGCCCAGAGCCTGGCCGCGGCCGGCAGCACGGTGGCTCCGGTGAAGGCGCCGACCGTCCTTCACCTGCAGTTCCTGCGCGGCGGTGACGCCGGCGAACCGGTCGACTACCGGGTCGAGAGGGTCTTCGACGGCCGCACGGCCGCCTCCCGACGGGTCGAATCGCACCAGGGCGGCAGACTTCTGACGACCGCCACGGTCTCCTTCGCCGCCGCGCTACCCGGTCCCGAACACGGTCACCGGGTCATGGCCGAGGACCCGGCGCTGCTGCCGCAGACCGGCCCGGCCGGGCCGGCGCCGTCGATGCCGCTCGACGAACTCGACATCAGGTTCGCCGACGACGTCGACGAGTCCGGGTTCGTCCGCCGGTTGTGGTGGCGCGCGACGGCCGAGTTGCCCGACGACCCGCTGCTGCACAGCCTGGTCGCGGTCTACGTCACCGATGTGTACCTGATCGATCCGGCGCTGCAGGTGCACGGACACTCGATGCGTTCACGTACCCACCGCAGCGGCACCACCGACACGTCGGTCTGGTTCCACGGCCGGATCCACGCCGATCGGTGGAACCTGCTGGAATGCCGATCACCGGCGGCTGGGCGGGGCCGCGGGGTGGTCACCGCCAGCCTGATCGGCGCCGACGGCCACATCGTGGCGACCCTGGTGCAGGAAGGTTTGATCGCCGAGCGCGAGTGACGACCTCGCGCAGCCGATCACATCCGGCCGTAGCGGCTACGCACGAAGCTGTAGACGCCGAACGCGGCGATGCCCAGAGCCGCGAGGATCAGCAGGAACGTGCCGAACGGGGCCTGGCCGAGGGTCTTGATCGCCGCGTCGAGCCCGGCGGCCTTCGACGGGTCGGCCTGCGCCGTGGCGACGATGACCAGCAGCCCGGCGCCGCCGAGCACGACTCCCTTGGCGGTGTAGCCCGCGACACCGGAGGCGACGATCGCCGTCCCGCCGGAGACCCGCAGTTCGTCGAGGAACTTGCGCGCCACCCCTTTGTAGACGTGGTAGCCGCCGACCGCGGCGATCCCGATGCCCACGACGATGAGCACCGCCTTGCCCCAGCCCGTTTGCATCAGCTGGGCGGACAGGCCCGCGTTCTGCCGGCTGTCGGACGTGCCGCCGCCCATGGCGAAGCGCGCCGCCGACAGCGCGATCCCGAAGCTGACCACCGCCAGCGCAAGCGATTTGGCCCGATCCCACCACGCATTGTCATCCTTGCCGCCCGGTTCTCCCGGCCTGCTGCCGATGACGGCTTCGGCAAGACGCCACAATCCCAACGCGGCCAACCCGATCGCGGCCGCCCACAACACGAAGGCGCCGCCGGGCTGGCCGGCCAATGTGGCCAGGGCGCCCGATTGATCGGCGTTGCCGCCGCCGCTGCCCACCGCGAGCTGCAACACGATGTAGCCGAGCAACAGGTGCAGGATGCCGCTGGCCGCGAAACCCACCCGCGCGGCGTTCTCGAACGCGTTGCTGTCGGTCGCCCGATCTGCCGCGCTGTGCAGTGAGTCCGGCACCGAGCCGGATCCGGTCCTGGTGGCCATGCGGTCCTCCGTTCGACGTTGGCACGCGCATACCCCGCGGTTGACGATGGCGAAACCGCCAATCCCGATCGGTTCTGGGGATGAATCCGAGATTGGGGATCAGTCCGGTGATTCCGGGCGATGCTGTCGGCGCCGCGCCGCACGGTTGGGGGCATGAGCACAACTGGTAGTCGCGCCGAGATCGGTGCGCTGGGGGAGCAGCTGGCCGTCGAGTATCTGCAGGGGCAGGGGTTGCGGGTGCTGGCCCGCAACTGGCGCTGCCGCTACGGGGAACTGGACGTCGTCGCCGCCGACGACGCCACCGGCACCGCGGTGTTCGTCGAGGTGAAGACGCGCACCGGTACAGGCTTCGGCGGGGTCGAGCAGGCGGTCACCCCGGCCAAGGTGCGGCGGCTGCGTCGGCTGGCCGGGCTCTGGCTGGCCCAGCAGAGCGCCGGATGGGCTGCGGTCCGCATCGACGTCGTCACCATCCGGCTCGGCCGCCGGCGCACCCCGGAACTCGCCCATATCCAGGGGGTTTCGTGATGGCGCTGGGCAGAGCCTACTCGGTGGGGATGCGCGGGGTGGACGGCCAGATCGTGGAGATCGAAGCCGACATCACCTCCGGATTGCCGGGGGTTCATCTGGTCGGGCTGCCCGATGCCGCGTTGCAGGAATCGCGGGACCGGGTGCGCGCGGCCATCACCAACGACGGATTCGAGTGGCCGATGGCGCGGCTGACGCTGGCGCTCTCACCGGCGACGCTGCCGAAGACCGGTTCGATGTACGACCTCGCCCTGGCCACGGTCGTCCTGTCGGCGCACGGCAAGAAGAACTGGCCGCTGCTCGAGAAGACGGTGCTGCTCGGCGAACTGGCGCTCGACGGTCGGGTGCGTCCGGTGAAAGGGGTGCTGCCCGCGGTCCTGGCGGCCCAGAAGCAGGGGTGGCCGGCGGTCGTCGTTCCGCTCGACAACCTGGCCGAGGCCAGCCTGGTCTCCGGTGTCGAGGTGTACGGGGTGCGAACGCTTCGCCAGCTGTGGTCCTGGCTGGCAGGCGCGCAGGACCTGCACCCGCGTATCGACAACCCGCCGGTATCGCCGGAGATCGACATGGACCTCGCCGACGTCGTCGGTCAGCCACAGGCCCGCTATGCGATCGAGGTGGCCGCGGCGGGTGCCCACAACGTGGTGATGACGGGACCGCCCGGCGTGGGAAAAACGATGCTGGCCCAGCGGCTTCCGGGCCTGTTGCCGGATCTGTCGGAGCAGGCTTCGTTGGAGGTGACCGCGATCCATTCGGTGGCCGGTCTGCTGACCGGAGAGGCACCGCTGATCACCCGTCCGCCCTTCGTGGCGCCCCACTACACCTCCAGCGTGGCGGCGCTCGTGGGCGGCGGCTCCGGGATGGCGCGACCGGGCGCGGTGAGCCGGGCCCACCGCGGGGTGCTGTTCCTCGACGAATTCGCCGAGATCAACTCGGGGGCTCTGGAGGCACTGCGCACCCCGCTCGAGGACGGCGAAATCCACCTCGCCCGCCGCGACGGAGTCGCACGGTACCCGTCGCGGTTCCAGCTGGTGCTGGCGGCCAACCTGTGCCCCTGCGCCCCACCGGACCCCCGCGACTGTGTCTGCGGGTCGGCGGACAGACGCCGCTACCGCACCCGGCTGTCGGGTCCGCTGCTCGACCGGGTCGACCTGCGCGTCGAGATGCATGCCTCGCGAGCGGGGTCGTTCATCACCGAGGACGGTGAGCCGACAGCGGCAGTGCGCCAGCGGGTCTGGTCGGCGCGCCTGGCCGCCGAAGAACGCTGGCGTCCCTACGGGGTCAGCACCAACGCCGAGGTCAGCGGCGCGTTACTGCGGCGCCGGTTCCGCCCCAGCGGGGCGGCGATGGCGCCGTTGCGCACGGCCGTCGACCGGGGAGCCCTGAGCATTCGCGGTGTCGACCGCACAGTGCGGGTCGCCTGGACATTGTGCGATCTGGCGGGGCGCACCGCGCCCGATGTCGAGGACGTCGCGAAAGCGCTGTCCTTCCGGCAGGCGGGGGCGCAGTGATGGACGAGCAGGACCGCCGAGCCTGGGCCTATCTTTCCCGGGTCGCCGAACCACCCAATCCGCTGCTGGCCGAGTTGATCCGGCGCATCGGGCCGGTCGAAGCCGCCGACCGCGTCGCGCGGGGCGCGCTCGACAGTGACCGTTTGCTGCGCAGCACCGCCGCTCGCCGCGAGTTGGATTGTGCGCAGCGGGATCTCGAAATACTGGACCGGCTGGGCGGTCGGCTGGTGGTCGCCGGGGACCAGGAGTGGCCGGGGTTCGCGTTCGCCGGGTTCGACCACCTGGACAAGAAAGAGAGACCCCAGGCCCATCCGCCGACGGTGCTGTGGGTCGTCGGGCCGGCATCGCTGGTGGACGTCGCCGAGCGTTCCGCCGCGCTGGTCGGTACCCGCGCGGCCTCGGCCTACGGCGAGTATGTGGCCGGCGACCTGGCCGTCGGCCTCGCCGAACGCGACGTCGCCGTGGTCTCCGGTGGTGCCTACGGCATCGACGGGGCCGCGCACCGGGCCGCGCTGGCCGCCGAGGGGCTGACAGTCGCGGTGCTGGCCTGCGGCATCGACGTGGCCTACCCCTCGGGGCACTCGGCGCTCCTGCACCGGGTCAGTCGGCACGGTCTGCTGGTCAGCGAATACCCACCCGGGGTTCGGCCCACCCGGCGGCAGTTCCTGTCCCGCAACCGGCTCGTCGCCGCGCTGAGCCGGGCCACGGTGGTCGTCGAGGCCGGTGTGCGCAGCGGAGCGGCGAACACGGCCGGATGGGCTGACGCGCTGGGGCGTCCGGTCGGCGCGGTGCCCGGACCGGTCACCTCGGCGTCCTCGGTGGGTTGCCACGCCCTGATCGCCTCACGGCGGGCCCTGGTGATCACCCGCGCCGCCGACATCGTCGAACTCGCCGGGCGGATGGGTGAGACCGCCCCGGAGCTCGAGCGCCCTGGCACCGAGATCGACGAGCTCGACGACACCGAACTGTCCGTCTACGAAGCCCTGCCGCGGCGCGGCAGCCGCACCATCGACGAGATTGCCGTCACAGCCGGTCTGCCGGTCACCGACGTGCTGGCACCGCTGACCATGCTCGATGTGCGCGGCCTGGTGGTTCAGGCCGACGGGCGCTGGAAGCTGGCCAAACGGTGAGTCCCTGCGACCGGAATCGCGCTCGTATAGTCGGGACGGTCAACTGAACGCAAAGGACATGAAGTGGCAGGACGTCCCGTGCACACCTTCGAGGTGGTGCGTACCGAGCAGCTCACTCCGCACGTCGTCCGCGTCGTGCTCGGCGGTTCGGCACCGGGAACGGGGTTCGACACGTTCACCCCGAACAACTACACCGACTCGTACGTGAAGCTGGTCTTCGTCGACGACGACATCGATGTCACCGCGCTGCAGCAGCCGCTGACCATGGACAGCTTCACTGCGCTGCCGCCGCACAAAAGGCCCACCGTGCGCACCTACACCGTGCGGCACGCCGACGTGGCGAGCCGGGAGATCACCATCGACTTCGTCGTGCACGGCGATCACGGTGTGGCCGGACCGTGGGCCGCGTCGGCCGAACCGGGTCAGCGGATCTTCGTGATGGGCCCCAGCGGCGCCTACTCGCCCGACCCGTCGGCGGACTGGCATCTGCTGGCCGGGGACGAGGCGGCGATCCCGGCGATCAGCGCCGCGTTGGAGGCGCTGCCCGATGACGCGGTGGGCAAGGCGTTCATCGAGGTCGCCGGGCCGGAGGATCAGGTGGAGCTGACCGCCCCGGCGGGGGTGGAGGTGTTCTGGATCTACCGAGGCGGCCGCGCGGACCTGGTTCCGGAAGACAATGCCGGCGACCATGCGCCGCTGATCGCGGCGGTCAAGGAGGCGGCCTGGCTGCCCGGTCAGGTACAGGTCTTCATCCACGGCGAGGCGCAGACCGTGATGCACAACCTGCGTCCCTACATCCGCAAGGAACGCGGTGTCGACGCCAAGTGGGCATCCTCGATCTCCGGTTACTGGCGCCGTGGCCGCACCGAGGAAACGTTCCGGCAGTGGAAGGACGAGTTGGCCAAGGCAGAGGGATCGCGCTAGCTGCTCCGGCACGGTTTCGCGAGCGCGGTTGCTCGGATCCGGTAGCGCTAGCGCACTTTCTTTGCTGGCGCAAACATCGCGGGGATCTCTCGGGTGCGTTGACGCGCCCGTCAGTTCCGACGGGGGCGGTGGGGGCAACGTGCCGATCATGGGCCCACGCTATCGGCAGTGAATGGCATTGAGTTTGCTGCATCTCCCTGGATGGATTTGGCCGATACAGCGCGACCGGATGGGCGCGAGTCTGCGGACCCGGGTGTCGACGTCTTTTCCGATGCTCGGAGCGTGGTTGTCCCCGTCAATGTGAATGTGCTCTGTGCGGCGGGTGAACTTTTGCCGTGCTGGACAATTCGCAGGACTTGATTGGGCTACAGTTTGCTCGTCGTCGTGCTCCCTTCGTGTTCTGAAACAGGTGATGTGTTGTCCGAGCCGCGCCCGTACCCCGCGTCGAACTTGTGTACCGCCCTGGCCACACGCACTGCGGCGTTGAGTGTGGGGATCGGGCTGGCATTTGCCGTGGCCGACATGCCGGCGGTCGCTGCGGAGACCGGCACAACGACGTCGACCGCCGGCGCCTCCGACTCCGCGGGCTCCGTGTCCGGGGCGCCGGGAACCGACAGGACACCGGACGCGTCGTCGCGCAGCGACGAATCCGCCGCCGGCGATGCCGGCACGGTGGCCGGGCCGGCGGATCAGGATGCCGACGACGAGCCGGTGGACGACGACCTGGACCTCTCGGATCAGGAAGACCTGGCCGACGAGGAGTTGGCCGACGACGAGTCGGTCGACGGCGAAGACCTGGC
>JAXHTL010000198.1:0-8826 GCA_034190095.1 Actinomycetota bacterium | reverse complement strand
GCCGGCTTCATCCCGCTCACCGACGAGCAGCTGCAGGAAGCCCGGGACAAGGTCGAAAGCCTCACCTCCGGCTGACCGCCCGTCCCGTTCCGAGGCACGTGCCCGACCCGGTCGGCCGGTGTTCGCAACGGACCGGCCGACCGGGACCCGGGGCGGCGCCGACTACTTCGAACTACTGGGAAAGCAGGTAGACCCGTGGTTTCACGCGACACACTCACCGCTACGGACCTGGCCAGGCGTGACCAGCCGCCCCGGCTCCAAGGCAAGACTCGCTACGGCGAGAAGATCATCAAGGCCATCCTGGCCATCTGTGCGGCGCTGTCGGTGGCGACCACGGTCGCCATCGTGGTGTCACTGGTCGGGCCCGCGCTGCAGTTCTTCCAGACCGTCGCGCCGCTGGACTTCCTGTTCGGCACGCGGTGGTCCCCGTCGTTCGTCCCGGAGAGCTTCGGCGTTCTGCCGCTCGTCGCGGGCACCGTCAGCGTCGTGCTGTGGGGGCTGCTCGCCGCGATTCCGCTCGGGCTGGGCGCGGCGATCTATCTCAGCGAATACGCCCCGGACTGGGTCCGCAAGATCGTCAAGCCGATTCTCGAAGTGCTCGAGGGTGTTCCGACGGTGGCGTTCGGCTTCTTCGCCTTCTCGTTCATCACACCACTGCTGCAGGATCACTGGCCCGGATTCCTGGGCGACGGACCCAACGTCTTCAACGCGGGCGCGGCCGGGCTGGCGATCGGGCTGCTGATCGTGCCGATCATCGCCTCGATCTCCCACGATGCGATGTCGGCGGTGCCGCAGGGGCTGCGTAACGGCGCCTACGCCCTGGGGGCCAGCCGCGCCCGGGTTTCCGTGCGGGTCGTCTTCCCGGCCGCACTGTCGGGCATCGTCGCCGCCATCGTGTTGGGCGTCTCCCGCGCGATCGGCGAGACCATGGTGGTCCTGATGGCCGCCGGCAACAGCCCGAACCTCGACATCACCTTCACCGAGTCCATCCAGGCCATGACGGCCTACATCGGCGTGACCGCCACCGGCGACATCGCCACCGGCACCATCGAATACGACACGATCTTCGCGGTGGGTCTGCTGCTGTTCGTGATGACGCTGGCGATGAACGCCATCAGCATCCGGCTGGTGCGCAAGTACAGGCAGGTGTACGAATGAGCACGAAGACCTACACTCCGCGGACCCGGCTGGCCACCTCCGGCGCCCGGGCCGCCACCGAAGCCCACCTGGGCCGCCGCCCCACCGGGGAGCGGGTCAGCGGGAACCTGTTCTACGCCTTTCTGCTGCTGATGATCTCGCTGTCGATGGCGGGCCTGGCGGCGCTGATCATCGACGCATTCGTCGAGGGACTCCCACGGCTGGGCATCGAGCTGTTCACCGAGCCGACGGCACCCTTCCCGGAGGACTCCGGCTTCCTCAACGCGATCGTCGGTTCGATCTTCGTGATCGGCGGGGTCATCGCCCTGGTGGTCCCGCTCGGGGTCGGCGCCGCGATCTACCTCGAGGAGTACGCCGATCGGGAGCGTTGGTGGAACCGCTTGATCGAGTTGAACATCCAGAACCTGGCCGCCGTCCCGTCGATCGTCTACGGCATCCTGGGGCTGGCGTTCATCGTCCGCGGACCGCTGAGCCTGGGTTTCGTCGTCGCCGCGGGGTCGATCACCTTGGCCCTGCTGGTGCTGCCGACGGTCATCCTCGCGGCGCGCGAAGCCATCCGCGCCGTGCCGCCCTCGATCCGGCAGGCCTCGCTGGCGGTCGGTGCGACGCAGTGGGAGACCATCCGGCACCAGGTGCTGCCGGCGTCGATCCCCGGCATCGCCACCGGGGTGATCCTCGCGGTGGGCCGGGCCATCGGGGAGACGGCGCCACTGCTGCTGGTCGGGGCGGCGACGTTCGTCACCTTCGTCCCGGAAGGGTTCTTCGACAGGTACACGGTTCTGCCCGTGCAGATCTTCAACTATTTCGCCCGAGCGCAGGAGGAGTACATCGTTCTGGCCGCGGCAGGCATCATCGTGATGCTGGTGCTGCTGCTGGCGATGAACTCGTTCGCGATCTTCCTGCGCAACCGCTACGAGCAACGTTGGTGAGGAAGCCATGACAGAGAAGACAACCGCCCCGACCGGAACCGAATCCCAGCAGGGCACCGACCCGCACGAGCGGCCGGCCGTGCAGGCGCTGCCCTCGGTCGAGGAGACCGCCCGCCAGTCGCGGGAACAGCGCGGTGCGCCGGAGAGTGAAACCGAACGCGAAACCCTTTTCGCCGTCGAAGATCTCACCGTCCGCTACGGCAGGAAACCTGCGGTCGAGGACGTCACGTTCGACATCTACAAGAACAACATCACCGCGCTGATCGGGCCGTCGGGGTGCGGCAAGAGCACCCTGATCCGGTGCTTCAACCGGATGAACGACCTCATCCCGTCCGCCAGCATCGAGGGGCACATTCACTACCACGGCCAGGACCTCTACCACCCGTCGGTCGATGCCGTCGAGGTGCGCAAGCGCATCGGGATGGTGTTCCAGGCGCCCAACCCGTTCCCGAAGTCGATCTTCGAGAACATCGCCTTCGGGCCGCGCATCCTGGGCACCACGAAGAAGAGCGATCTCGAGGAGATCGTCGAGGAAGCCCTCACCCGGGCGGCGCTGTGGGATGACGTCAAGGACCGATTGGACGACAATGCCTACGGCATGTCCGGTGGTCAGCAGCAGAGACTGTGCATCGCGCGGTCGATCGCAACCAAGCCCGACGTGGTGTTGATGGACGAGCCCTGCTCGGCACTCGACCCGATCTCGACCGGCCGGATCGAGGATCTGATGATGGAGTTGAAGAAGGACTACTCGATCATCGTGGTCACCCACAACATGCAGCAGGCGGCCCGCGTTTCGGACATGACCGCATTCCTGATGGTGCAGCTCGACGACGACGAGGAGAATCCCCGCGGCCGCCTCGTCGAGTACAACCAGACGGACCGGATCTTCACCAATCCGGAAGACGAACGCACCGAGCAGTACGTCTCCGGCCGGGTGGGTTGACACTGTCGGACTCAATACCGTTCGCCGGCAGCGGTTTCCGTGGTGCGGCTGTTGTAGGTGCTCAGCCACCTGCTCAGCGGCACGGTCGACAGACCGTGCGCCACCACGGAAACCGCGATCGCGAACGACACGTAGGCGAAGATCCGCTCGTCGCCCAGCCTGCCCGCGGCGTCCATCGCGTAGTACAACGCCGAGACACCGATCGGCCCGAACCAGCTCATGAAGGCGAGCTCGGGACGGGTGTGCAGGCGACGGTAGACGGGGCTGACCAGCCACACCGCCAGGGCCCGACGCACGAACACCGCAGCCGCCAGACCGAGCAGCAACACCGGGCTCAGAGCGCTCCAGGCCGGAAACGGCAGGAAGACACCGAACAGCAGGAACAGCGGGATCATCAGCAGCCGGGTCAGCGCGTCGGCGACGGTGTCCTGCACGTTCTCCGAGGATTGCCCGACCACCTGACCGAACACCGCGGCGGTGACGAACACACCGAGGATGCCGTCGGTTCCCAGCAGTTTGAGCAGACCGAGCATGAACAACCCGACCGGGATGGCGACGATCAGCAGGCTGCCGTCGTCGAGGTAGCCCCGGTGCCGGCACGCGACGTAGGCCTTGCCGAACACCGCGCCCGCGCCCGCGGCCAGCGCCGCGGCGCCGAGCACTTTCCACAGCACCACGTCCAGAAACCACTGGCCCCAGGCGTCGCCGGGCGTCTCGACGGTCAGCAGAAGCAGGGGCAGCATCACGAACAGGAAGCCCAGCCCGTCGTTGACGCCGCTCTCCCCCGACAGGTTGAACCGCACTCGGTCGGGGACGTACTTCTCGGCGTTGGTGCCGGTGACCACCGGGGTCGTGGTGATCGGGTCGGTCGGGGTGAGCATGGCACCGACCAGCAGCGCGATCGTCAGGGGCAGCCCGACGGCGACCAGCAAGCCGGCCGCCGTCAGCCACATCACCGCCATTCCGGCGCCGATGATTCCGGCGATCCAGCGCCAGTTCGCCTGCCAGTAGCCGTGCGGCAGCCGCAGCGCGACGCCGACCAGCCCAACCCCCAGCGCGATGCGGGAGCCCTCGGTCAGCAGCGGATCGCGATATTCGGCGAGCCGATCGAACGGGATCGCGTCCAGGGCGTGCGGACCGATCGCCGCGCCGATCACCACGGCCAGCAGCGGCGCGGGCAGACTCCAGGAACTGAGCCGCTCGGAGAACAGGACCAGGACCACAACCGCGCCGGCGCCCACCACCAGGGCGACATTCACCAGGTTCACGACTCGCCTCGATCGTCGTCGTCAGCTCATGACCAGGTGAAGCAGTTCCCGGGCGACGCGGGGGGATAAACGCCCCGACGGGACAGACCAGCAGCGAAGCGGCCGAGATACCCACCCGACGCGTGCGGGCCGGGCCGGATTCTGCGGTGTCCGACGCTACGGTGAGCCCGGCAGTCGGCCTCGTGGCGATGGTTCTGGCAATGATCGCGAGGGTGCGGAATAGGGAATTCCCTGCATCGCCACAGACTCGATCCGGATAACGTCGGCCCCGAATCAACTCTCACGAATTCTCAGGCCGCCAGGCGACAGGCCATTCGAAGGGGATCACCGATGGGCTCTACCGGCAAACACCGTCTGCACCCACAGCGCGGGGGTGTCCACCGTCGGGTGCCGGGCCGCGCAAGCGGTAGCCAGCATGTCGGCCGGGTGGGCGGTCTGGCCGCCGCGCTGGGTGTGGGCGCGGTCCTGTTCGCCGCCCCCTGGACGGCCACCGCCGACACCGACGACTCCTCATCGTCGACCAGCAAGGGCCCCAGGACCTCCACCTCGTCCGCGGCGTCCGGGTCGTCCGGGTCGTCCGCGACGTCCGGGTCGTCCGGACCCTCGGGGTCGTCGGGTGGAAGCGCCGGCGATTCCGGCTCCTCCGACACATCGGGCGCGAGCACCTCGTCCGACACCGACACCGACACCACCGAGGACGATCTGAACGCCGAGGTAGACGATCTCGAGACCGAAGCCGGGGATCTCGCCGCGGACGACACGGATGCGGACCCCGACGACGAGGCCGACGACAAGGCCGACGGCGACCTCGCCGAGGTGGATGTCCTCGACGGTGTCGCCGACACCGAGCGCGACCCTGACCCGCCGGCACCCAGCGAAAGCCCCGTGCTGCCGGTAGTGGTCGCCGCCGAGTCGTCACGCCGTTCAGTGCTGGCCCCCGCTGCGGCGACGCCGCATCCTGCCCCGGCCACGGTGGTGGACGAGGACGACAGCGCTGAGGCTCCGCCCGCGCCGGCCGCGGCGTTCCAGTACTCGCCCGGTGCTTTCACCCAGGTGGCGAGCACTCTGGTCGCCCAGCAGGTCGACAACGCACTGGCCGAGCCCGCCGCCGCAGCATCACCAGCGCAGGTTTCGGGGCTGGTGGGGGTGCTCAGCTGGGTCGGCCAACAGGTCGGAGTGTCCTTCGACGATGTCAGTGTGTCGTTCAGCGGCGTGCAACTGGTCCAGAACGGCTCGGCGACGGCCACGTCCTCGGGTTTCGGCTCCCTCGCCATCGCTTACGGCACCAACAGCATCGCCACCGCCCAAGGATGGTTCAGCAGCGCCGCAGCCCTCAGCCCCGGCACCGCCAGCTCCGCATCTGCCGTGGCCGACGGACTGCTTGCCCGAGCCCACGCCTTCGCCGGCAACGACAGCGACGCCACCGCCCTCGCCGGCGGAGTGCTCGCCCGGGCCGGCGCCTTCGCCGGCATCGGCAGCTCCGCGGCCGCCAGCACAGAGCTCGGCCTGGCCAGCGCCGTCGCCGACAACGAGAGCACCGCCGTTGCCGACAGCGACCGCGGCGTGGCCACGGCTGCTGCCTTCGGCTCCAGCGTCGCCAGCGCCGACAGCCTGCTCGCCGTGTCCAGCGCCTTCGCCGATGACGACAGCGCTGCCTCGGCGAGCGCTGAGCGCGGCCTGGCCAGCGCCGTCGCCGGTGACGGCAGCGCCGCCGAGGCCACCAGCCAGTCCGGCCTGGCCAGCGCCTTGGCCGGCAACACCAGCTCGGCCACCGCGAGCGGCTTCGACGGCGGCGCCGCCAGTTCCGTGGCCCGAGACACCAGCTCGGCCACCGCATTCGCCGCGGAAGCCAGCCTGGCCAGTGCCGTCGCCCGGGCCAGCAGCATCGCCAACGCCGTTGCGATCAATCGTGGTTGGGCCACCGTGCGCGTACGCGAGAAC
This sequence comes from Actinomycetota bacterium, assembly GCA_034190095.1. GTDB lineage: Bacteria > Actinomycetota > Actinomycetes > Mycobacteriales > Mycobacteriaceae > Mycobacterium. The sequence goes on along the minus strand of JAXHTL010000198.1, from coordinate 2,587 downwards.
TCCGACGGCCTTGCCCTGGCGCAGAATTACGGCCGGGCCGCCGTTGCCGTCGCGGACACGAGCTCAGGCAACGCCAGCGCCGAGAACGGTGCACGCGCCGACGTGCTGGGCGGCCACGGTTCGACTCTCGTCTCGCGCGCCGAGGAATTCGGCGCTGTTGCGTCGGCCACGATCCTCGGCGAGAACAGCGTGGCCCTCAGCGAAGCCGACAATGGCGGCCACAGCTACGTCTTCACCCTCGGAAGCGGCAACGCCGCCACCGCCTACAGCGTCCGCGGCCTGGCCAACGCGCTCATCGTCGGCAACATGAACGCCGCCCTCGCCCATGCCTACAGCAGTCTGGCCAGCGTGGCGTTTTTCGGTGACACCAACGTCGCCCGTATCACAGCCGACGGCGCCCCGGAATGCGAGCTGGTCGTCGGCAACGGCGTTGATTCCGAAGCGCTGCAGACAGCCGTACACGAGGTGACAGCGCGGGCGACGGTAGAAAAGGCCAGGATGGCTGACCGGGCCATGAACGCCATCACCCAGTACCTTTCCAGCTGACCGGGACCAGCCGCCGACTGCTGGTGCTGTGCGCGCTCACCGCAGCATCCGCGCGCACAGCACCCAGAGTCAGCCCGCCGGCTCGAGCACCTTCTCGGCCGGGGGTGCCGTATCGGCGGTGCGCTCCGACCAGCCCGGCGGTCTGAGCAGGTAACCGACTCGTCCCCGCCAGGTCCGGGCCCGCCGCACGTCGGCCAGCATCATCGCGAACTCGTGGTAGTTGACCTTGATCGGGTTGAAGGTGTCGATGTTCTTGGTCAGGCCGAAGCGCACGGGTTCGACTTCCTCGGCGTAGCTGCCGAACAGCCGGTCCCAGATGATCAGGATGCCGCCGTAGTTCTTGTCCAGGTAGGGGTTGTTGGCCCCGTGGTGCACCCGGTGGTGCGACGGGGTGTTGAACACGAACTCGATGAGGCGCGGCAGCCGGTCGACCCGCTCGGTGTGCACGGGGAACTGGAACAGCAGCACGATCGCCTGGGCCACGAAGATCATCCAGACCGGGATCCCGATCAGGGCGAGTGGCACGTACACCACCGAGGTCAGGAAAGCGCCCGGGATCAGCCACGGCAGCCGCAACGCCGTGGACAGGTTGAAGTGCTGGCTGGAGTGGTGCACGCTATGGCCGGTCCAGAACAGCCGGATCCGGTGTGACATGCGATGTTTGACGTAGTAGGCGAGATCGGCGCCGAGCACGGCGAGCACCCAGACCCACCACTGTGAGGCCGACAGCGTCGCCGGCGCCACCACGGCCGCGAGTGCCACGATCGGCAACTCGACGAACTTGTCCAGCGGTTTGACCACGCGGCCGATCGCGTAGACCGACAGGCTGGCTGCCGAGTCGCGCGCCGACACTCCGGCCTTGGGCCGGGCTGTCGTGGCGGCGTCTCGCGCGGCGTCACGCTTCTCCCGGTAGTAGCCGAGGTACTCGATGGCCATCAGCACCAGGAAGGCGGGGATGGCGTAGATGAAGATGGCGGCGATGTTGTCCATGTGGGCTCCTACTTCCGGTCGGTGGCTTCGGTGGCTTTCGGCATTCCGGCGAGCTGCCACGACAGCACCTGGCCGAACAGCTCTTCGGAGACCCGCGCCGGGTCGGTGCGGCGCTGCCGCACCAGGCCCTGGTAGAGCGCGAGCACGACGACGGCGAAGGACTCCGGGGTGACGCTGTCGTCGATGCGGTGGTCGTCGAGCAGTCCGGCCACCACGTCGCGCAGCCGGGCAAGTGTGCGGTCGGTGCCCCGGGCGAGAATCGCCATGGTGTCGGGGTTGCGCACCGCGTGCAGCCAGAACTCGGTCTGCAGCGCCGCCGCCTCGATGTCCTTGTCCGCCGCGGCGATCAGCATCCGTCCGAGTGCACCGAGCGGGTCACCGCCCTGGGCGCGGGCGGTCTGCATCGCCTCGACGATGGCGTCGACCCGGCCGGCGGCCCGTTCTGCCATCAACTCGCTGAACAGCTGCTCCTTGCCGGAGAAGTTCGAGTAGACCGCGCCGACGGAGAAGCCGGCGGCCTCGGCCACCTGCTCGACGGATGCGGCGCCGTACCCCTTTCTGGCGAAGATGTCGGCGGCCGCGTCGAGCAACCGTTCCCGGGTCTGCGCCCGGGCCTCCGCGCGGGTGAGCCGTCGCGGGTTTTCATTGGATGCCATATCCAGATAGTAATTGCTATCTGGATATGAATCACTATGTATTTGCTGAGAGTTCGCCGCGGACTGCCGGCACCGTCGCGGCGGTTTCAGCACGCTGGCCAGTGGATAGTTTCGATAGGTATGAACGGGATGGACGACACCGCCGCGACCCGCGACGAGCTCTACAACACCGCCAGAGCGCTCGGGCTGGAGGTCTCCTCGAAAGCCCGCAAGACCGAGATCCTGCACACGCTGGCCGGGCAGAACCCAGCCGACCAGAGCACCGAGACCAGCGGGACCGGCGACGCCACGGACGCCGGCGGCCGGGAGTGGTACCTCACATCCAGAACACAGAATATACTTGCTTTCTTTGGCGGCGACATTAATACATTCCTTTACTGCTGCTTCCATTTCCC
>JAXHTL010000197.1:0-8872 GCA_034190095.1 Actinomycetota bacterium | reverse complement strand
CATTCCGGTCGACGGCATGGAGGCCCTGCTGCCGCTGCTGCACCCGGCCGAGCTGGCGACCCTGCCCGACCATCTGCCGACCAGCAGCGGCGTGCCGGCCGGCAGATGGTCTGCGATCCGGAGAAGGTGCGCAGCCGCGCGGCCGACCTGATCAAGACCGGCCGGGAGTTCCTCGAGGCGTCCTGGTCGACCGCGGCGGTCGGTGGGGACGTCCCGATCGACATCGAGGCGCTCGGTGCGTCGGGGTTCGTCGGGTTCGACGACGCGCGCGACGCCGCCCGGGCGGGTGGGCATCCGTGGTGGACACTGAGCCAGCTCGACAGCGGTTCGGCGGACGCGTTGGCGCTCGATGTCCGTCCCGCCCCGTCGGCGCGCGGTCAGCAGCACAACGTGTCGGAGATCTTCGCGATGCTGCGGGCGCACGTGATGACCGGTGGCTACGCCGCGGTCGTCACCCCCGGCACCGGCACCGCCAAGCGTGTCGTCGAACAGCTCGGTGAATCCGACACTCCGGCAACGATGTTGGAGCCCGGCTCGGCTCCGTCCGACGGTGTCGTCGGCGTTCTCAAGGGGCCGCTGCACGACGGCGTGGTGCTGCCGGGGGCGAATCTGGTGCTGATCACCGAATCCGACCTGACCGGCAACCGCGCCGCCGGCGCCGCCGAGGGCAAGAAGCTGGCGGCCAAGCGGCGCAACGTCGTCGACCCGCTGGCGCTGACCGCGGGCGACATGGTGGTGCACGACCAGCACGGCATCGGCCGCTTCGTCGAGATGACCGAGCGGGTGGTCGGTGGCGCACGCCGGGAATACCTGGTGCTGGAATACGCCTCGAGCAAGCGGGGCCAGAAGGCCGACCGGCTGTATGTGCCGATGGACTCGCTGGATCAGCTGTCGCGCTACGTCGGCGGCGAGGCGCCCACGCTGAGCAAGCTCGGCGGCAGCGACTGGGCCAACACCAAGACCAAGGCGCGCCGGGCGGTACGTGAGATCGCCGCCGAACTGGTGGCGCTCTACGCCAAACGGCAGGCCTCGCCGGGGCATGCGTTCGCCCCGGACAGCCCCTGGCAGACCGAGATGGAGGACGCTTTCGGGTTCACCGAGACCGTCGACCAGCTCACCGCGATCACCGAGGTGAAGTCCGATATGGAGCGCGCGGTCCCGATGGACCGGGTGATCTGCGGTGACGTCGGCTACGGCAAGACCGAGATCGCGGTGCGCGCGGCGTTCAAGGCGGTGCAGGACGGCAAGCAGGTGGCGGTGCTGGTGCCGACGACGCTGCTGGCCGACCAGCACCTGCAGACCTTCACCACCCGGATGGCCGGGTTCCCGGTCACGGTCAAGGGCTTGTCCCGGTTCACCGATCCGGCGGAGTCGCGGGCGACGCTGGAGGGCATGAAGGACGGCAGCGTCGACATCGTGATCGGCACCCACCGGCTGCTGCAGACCGGGGTGACGTGGAAGGACCTCGGGCTGATCGTGGTCGACGAGGAGCAGCGCTTCGGTGTCGAGCACAAGGAGCACATCAAGTCGATGCGCACCCACGTCGACGTGCTCACGATGAGCGCCACCCCGATCCCGCGCACCCTGGAGATGAGTCTGGCCGGCATCCGCGAGATGTCGACGATCCTGACCCCGCCCGAGGAGCGTTACCCGGTGCTGACGTACGTCGGCCCGCACGACGACAAGCAGGTGGCCGCGGCGCTGCGCCGCGAGATGCTGCGCGACGGGCAGGCCTTCTACATCCACAACCGGGTGCGGTCGATCGATCAGGCCGCCGCGCGGGTGCGCCAGCTGGTGCCCGAGGCGCGGGTCGTGGTGGCGCACGGGCAGATGCCCGAGGAGCAGCTGGAGAAGACCGTCGAGGGATTCTGGAACCGCGAGTTCGACATCCTGGTGTGCACCACGATCGTCGAGACGGGCCTGGACATCTCGAATGCGAACACGCTGATCGTGGAGCGGGCCGACACCTTCGGCCTGTCCCAGCTGCATCAGCTGCGTGGTCGGGTGGGCCGCTCGCGTGAGCGTGGCTACGCCTATTTCCTGTATCCGCCGGAGGTGCCGCTGACCGAGACGGCCTACGACCGGCTGGCGACCATCGCGCAGAACAACGAGCTGGGTGCCGGCATGGCGGTGGCGATGAAGGACCTCGAGATCCGCGGTGCGGGAAACGTGCTGGGCGCCGAGCAGTCCGGGCATGTGGCCGGCGTCGGGTTCGACCTCTACGTGCGACTGGTCGGCGAGGCGGTCGAGGCGTACCGGGCGGCCGCCGACGGCCAGACCGTGGCCACCCCGGAGGAAGCCAAGGATGTGCGGGTCGATCTGCCGGTCGACGCGCATCTGCCACCGGACTACATCAACAGCGACCGGCTGCGGTTGGAGGCCTACCGCCGGCTGGCCGCCGCCGATCAGAACTCGGTGGACGCGGTCGTGGACGAGCTCGTCGACCGCTACGGCCCGCTGCCCGAGCCGGCCCAGCGGCTGGTCGCGGTGGCCCGGCTGCGGCTGCTGGCCCGGGCGCACGGAGTCACCGAGATCGGGGCGGCCTCGGCGACGACGGTGCGCATCTCGCCGATGACGCTGGCCGACTCGGCGCAGCTGCGGCTCAAGCGGCTCTACTCCGGGGCCAGCTACCGCGCGACCACCTCGACGGTGCAGGTGCCGATCCCGCGGGCGGGCAGCGGGGTGGGTTCGCCGCGGATCCGGGATCTGGACCTGGTCGCGTTCGTGGCCGGGTTTCTGCTGGCCATCGACGGGAAACCGGACGAGGAAGTTGATATAACCAAGTTCGGAGGTGCCCCCGGCGCATGAACCACGTATGGCCAGCATGAGCGAGCGGCGGTGACGGTCGTCCTGGTGGACCCGCGCCGGCCGTCGCTGGTGCCCGTCGAAGCCATCGAGTTGCTCTCCGGGGATGTGCAGTACACCGAGGAGATGCCGATCAAGGTGCCCTGGTCGCTGCCCTCGGCACGGCCCTCCTACGACGGGGAGCCGGCCGCGGTGCTGCTGTCCAGCGACGCCGACCACCCGTCGGTGCGTTCGCGGGTCGCTGCGGGGGAGCGGGTCATCGCCGCGCCCGCCGCACAGTCCGGTGAGCGGCTGGTCGACGCGGTGGCGTTGATGGACCGGCTGCGCACCGCGGGGCCGTGGGAGAGCCAGCAGACCCACGATTCGCTGCGGCGCTACCTGCTCGAGGAGACCTACGAGCTGTTCGACGCCGTGCACGGCGGCGACCTCACGGAGTTGCGCGACGAGCTCGGTGACGTGCTGCTGCAGGTGCTGTTCCACGCCCGCATCGCCGAGGAGGCCCCCGAGCAGGGCTTCGGTATCGACGATGTCGCCGATGCGCTGGTGCGCAAGCTGGGCAACCGGGTGCCGGCGGTGCTGGCCGGTGAGCAGATCTCGCTGGAGGACCAGCTGGCGCAGTGGGAGCAGCGCAAGGCTCTGGAGAAACAGGCGCGGGAGTCGTGCATGGACGACATCCCGACCGGGCAGCCGGCGCTGGCGCTGGCGCAGAAGGTGCTCGCCCGCGCCGACGGTGCCGGGGTGCCGGCCGACCTGGTGCCCGACGCGGTCACCGCGGTGACGGTGTCGGCCGAGATCGACGCCGAGAACGCGCTGCGCTCTGCGGTGCTGGAGTTCATGGCCGACGTGCGTGCCGCCGAACACGCGGTGGCGGCCGCCCGCCGCGGCGCCGAGGTCGCCGAGGAACTCGACGACGCCCCGCTGGAGGCGATCGGCGAGGACGAATGGCGTGCACACTGGCCCGCCCCGGGGACCGTCAGCGAATAAGGCCGGCAAAAAGCCGCTCCCGGCCGCGTCCACTGTGCACACTGGTCGCGGGGGAGTTGTTGTCGCCTCCCACGCGCCCAGGTGCAGGTCAGCCGCTTCTGCGTGACGGCGTGGGAATATGGGCTACGACCAGAGTGGGTTGAGGAGACGACCGGTGACGCGGGTGCGGTGGCTACAGGCGGTGGCCGTGATCGGCGCGACAGCGCTGCTCATGGCCGCCAGCTGTTCGTGGCAACTGGGCAGCCGCATCCCGGAGGGGGTGCCGCCCCCGGCGGGGGATCCGGTCCCGGCGATCGACACCTACGCCTCGGGCCGGCCGGCCGACCAGTTGCACGACTGGGCGGCCGAGCGGGCCCCGGCGCTGGGCATCCCGGTGACCGCGCTGGAGGCCTATGCCTATGCGGCACGGGTGGCCGAGGTGGAGAACCCCGACTGCAACCTGGCCTGGACGACGCTGGCCGGCATCGGGGAGGTGGAAAGCCACCACGGCACCTACCGCGGATCCGATATCGCGGCCAACGGTGACGTCTCGCCCCCGATTCGGGGGGTGTTGCTCGACGGCACCGGCGGCAATCTCGAGATCCTCGACCACGACGCGGTCAGCCATGACGGCGACGAGCCGTTCGCCCGCGCGATGGGCCCGATGCAGTTCATCCCGGAGACGTGGCGGCTCTACGGGGTGGACGCCAACAACGACGGGGAGGTCAACGCCGACAACATCGACGATGCGGCGCTCTCGGCGGCGGGGTATCTGTGCTGGCGCGGCAAGGATCTGTCCACGCCGCGGGGCTGGATGGATGCGCTGCGCGCCTACAACCACTCCGATCAGTACGCGCGCAACGTGCGGGACTGGGCCACGGCCTATGCGAACGGACATGCACTCTGAACACGCCGGTATGCCGCCCACGCTCTAGGGTGATGGCCGAGGCCGTTACTCACCCGTCTGGCCACCAGACGCTGCATGCCCGTCACGTCCCCGAGATCTAGGAGGCAACAGTGCCCATCATCGAGCAGGTCGGAGCCCGCGAAATCCTCGATTCCCGGGGGAACCCGACGGTCGAGGTCGAGGTCGGTCTGCTCGACGGCACCGTCGCGCGGGCCGCGGTGCCCTCGGGTGCCTCCACCGGTGAGCATGAGGCCGTCGAACTGCGCGACGGTGGTTCGCGCTATCTGGGCAAGGGTGTGCAGAAGGCCGTCGAGGCGGTGCTCGACGAGATCGCGCCCGCGGTGATCGGGCTCGGTGCCGACGAGCAGCGCCTGGTCGATCAGGCACTGGTGGACCTCGACGGCACCCCGGACAAGTCCCGGCTGGGCGCCAACGCGATCCTCGGGGTGTCGCTGGCGGTGGGCAAGGCCGCCGCGCAGGCCGCCGAGCTGCCGCTGTTCCGCTACATCGGCGGGCCCAACGCGCACATCCTGCCGGTGCCGATGATGAACATCATCAACGGCGGCGCGCACGCCGACACCGGCGTCGACGTGCAGGAGTTCATGATCGCCCCGATCGGCGCGCCGAGCTTCAAGGAGGCGCTGCGCTGGGGTGCGGAGGTCTACCACGCGCTAAAGTCGGTGCTCAAGAAGCAGGGCCTGGCCACCGGGCTGGGTGACGAGGGCGGTTTCGCCCCCGATCTGCCCGGCACCACGGCCGCACTGGATCTGATCGGCTCGGCGATCGAGGCGGCCGGGCTGAAGGTGGGCAGTGACGTTGCCCTCGCGCTCGACGTCGCGGCCACCGAGTTCTACACCGACGGCACCGGTTACGCCTTCGAGCGCGAGACCCGCACCGCCGAGCAGATGGCGGCCTTCTACGAGGAGCTGCTCAACGGCTATCCGCTGGTGTCGATCGAGGATCCGCTCTCCGAGGACGACTGGGACGGCTGGGTGACGCTGACCACCGCGATCGGCGACAAGGTCCAGCTCGTCGGCGACGACCTGTTCGTCACCAACCCGGAGCGTCTGGAGGACGGCATCGAGAAGGGCGCTGCCAACGCACTGCTGGTGAAGGTGAACCAGATCGGCACGCTGACCGAGACGCTCGACGCGGTGGCGCTGGCCCACAACGCCGGCTACAAGACGATGATGAGCCACCGCAGCGGTGAGACCGAGGACACCACGATCGCCGACCTGGCGGTGGCGGTGGGCAGCGGTCAGATCAAGACCGGTGCGCCGGCCCGCAGTGAGCGGGTGGCCAAGTACAACCAGTTGCTGCGCATCGAAGAGGAGCTGGGCGACGCCGCGCGCTACGCCGGTGACCTGGCTTTCCCGCGCTACGCCCCGGAGTCCAAATAGCCTGTGCCCGAAGCGAAGCGGCCTGATCCGAAGCGGCGGGGCCCGGCGTCCCGGCCCGGTAAGCCGCGCGGGACGTCGCGCCGCACCCCGGCGCGCCAGGGTAAGGACGCCGGTGCGGAACCGGGGGACGGCGGCGAGGTCGAGGCGTCCTCGGCCAGCTCGATCCGCGAGGTCATCGAGGCGTCGGCCGAGCAGGCGGCCGAGCAGCGGTTCGGGTCGGCGGCCCGGCGCGCGGCGATTCTGGCTGCGGTGATCTGTGTGCTGACCCTGACGATCGCCGGGCCGGTGCGGACCTACTTCGCGCAGCGCACCGAGATGCGCCAGTTGCAGGCCACCGAGGCGCAGCTGCGCGAGCAGATCGCCGAACTGGAACAGCAGAAGGACAAGCTCGCCGATCCGGTGTTCATCGCCGCCCAGGCCCGTGAGCGGCTGGGGTTCGTGATGCCCGGGGAGATTCCGTATCAGGTGCAGCTGCCGCCCGGCGCGGCGGTGCCGGGTGCGCCGGGCGATCAGGCGGCCGAAGTCAACAGCGGTGACCCCTGGTACACCGCGTTGTGGCACACCATCGCCGATGCGCCGCACGGTCTACCGTCGACGCCGCCGACCCCGCCCGGGGCGCCCGGGGCGCCCGAACCGTTGCCCGGTGGGCCCGAACCCGGCGCGCCCGGCGCGCCGCCGCCCGGTGGTTGAGCCCGCCGATCTCGACGCCGTCGCCGGGCAGCTGGGCCGGGAGCCCCGCGGCGTGCTCGAGATCGCCTACCGCTGTCCCAACGGTGAGCCCGCCGTGGTGAAGACCGCGCCGAGATTGCCTGACGGGACTCCTTTTCCGACGTTGTACTACCTGACCCATCCGGCGCTGACCGCGGCGGCGAGCCGGCTGGAGTCCTCGGGGATGATGCGGGAGATGACCGAGCGGCTGGCCGCCGACCCGGAGTTGGCCGCCGCCTACCGGCGCGCCCACGAGTCGTATCTGGTCGAGCGGGACGCGATCGAGTCGCTGGGGACGACCTTCTCCGGCGGGGGTATGCCCGACCGGGTCAAGTGTTTGCATGTGGTGATTGCCCATTCGTTGGCGAAAGGACCCGGGGTGAACCCGTTCGGAGACGAGGCGCTGGCAGTGCTGGCCGCAGAGCCGGGGATGGCCGGAATCCTGGACCGGGAGGTGTGGACGTGACGCGGGTGGCCGCCGTCGACTGCGGGACCAACTCGATCCGGCTGCTCATCGCCGACGTCACCGACGGGGTGGTCCACGACGTGCATCGCGAGATGCGCATCGTGCGGCTCGGGCAGGGCGTGGACGCCACCGGCCAGTTCGCCGCCGAGGCGCTGGTGCGCACCCAGGTGGCACTGGTCGACTACGCCGAGTTGATGCGTCGCCACGAGGTGGCGGCGGTCCGGATGGTGGCCACCTCGGCGGCCCGCGACGCCTCGAACCGCGATGCGTTCTTCGCGATGACCGCCGATGTGCTCGGCGCGGTGGTGCCCGGCTCGGTGGCCGAGGTGATCACCGGCGCCGAGGAGGCGGAGTTGTCCTTCCGCGGTGCGGTCGGTGAATTGGACGAGGCCGGAGCGCCTTTCGTGGTGGTCGATCTGGGTGGGGGTTCCACCGAGGTGGTGCTGGGTTCGGCGGATTCGCGGGACGTGGTGGCCGGCTACTCGGCCGACATCGGTTGTGTGCGGCTGACCGAGCGGTGCCTGCATTCCGACCCGCCCACCGAGGAGGAGATCGCCTCGGCGCGTGCGGTGGTGCGGTCCGCGCTGGATGACGCGCTGCAGGCGGTGCCGGTCGAGCAGGCGCACACCTGGGTGGGGGTGGCCGGCACCATGACGACGCTGGCCGCGCTGGCGCTGAAGATGACGACCTACGACTCCGAGGCCATCCATCTGGCCCGGGTGGGCTTCGACGACCTGCTGCCGGTGTGTGCGGATCTGGTCGCGATGACCCGCCAGCAGCGGGCCGCGCTGGGGCCGATGCACGAAGGCCGGGTCGACGTGATCGGCGGCGGCGCCATCGTCGTTCAGGAACTGGCGGCCGCGCTGGGGCGGCGGGCCGGGATCGGCGAGCTGGTGGTCAGCGAGCACGACATCCTGGACGGCATCGCCTTGTCGATCGCCTGAGCGGAAGCCCGTCTACCCGCGCGCTCAGGCGGCTGTGCCGAGACGACTACGCCACGCCCGGGCGCGGTGTCGGGTGGGCCGGGTCGGGTCGTGCTGCCCGCCGAGGGTCACCGCCAGCAGCACCATGAACCCGCCCACACCCATGTGCAGCCAGTTGTCCGCCTGGTTCAGTGGGACGACGTGGGCCCCGCTGCCTCGTTCGACCAGCAACCCGTAGAGCCACAACCCGAGGTAGAGCGCCCCGCCGGCCAGCAGGTAGGCCCGCGCACCCGAATACGAGCGGGCCATCACGAAGCCGGCCGCGCCGAGTGCCAGGTGAAACGCGTTCAGCAGCGCCGACACCACGAAGACACCGAACAGCGCGGCCCCCGAATGCTGCCCGGCCCAGGCCAGCTCGCCGAGATTCGCGGTCGCCCCGGGGATGAACCCGAGCAGCCCGAGCGCCGTCAGGGCGACGGCGATGATCAGGGCCGCACCCTGCACCGCCATGTATCTGGGACCCGACGACATGGCCCGCCTCCCTCCACGGCGACCGAATTGACGCGCCTGTGAAGGAAGTACCCACCGGCACGGCACCGTTAACCCGCCGGGAGGGATCTCAGGACCGCAGGATCGGGGCCAGGGCGTCGAGCACGCCGGGATCCTCGATCGTCGAGGGCACCGGTTCGTCGCGGCCGGC
>JAXHTL010000196.1:0-8889 GCA_034190095.1 Actinomycetota bacterium | reverse complement strand
GGTCGTCTCGCGGCTGGCGCGCCGCCGCCCCGTTGAGCCGCGACGACGCATGGATCATCTTCACCTCCGGCTCCACCGGCACCCCCAAGGGCGTCGCGGTCACCCACCGCAGCGCGGCCGCATTCGTCGACGCCGAAGCGCAGATGTTCCTGCAGGAAAGCCCGCTGGGCCCCGGCGACCGGGTGCTCGCGGGCCTGTCGGTGGCCTTCGACGCCTCCTGCGAGGAGATGTGGCTGGCCTGGCGCCACGGCGCCTGCCTGGTGCCGGCGCCGCGCTCGCTGGTCCGCAGCGGAATGGACCTGGGCCCGTGGCTGGTGTCCCGTGACATCACGGTGGTCTCCACCGTGCCCACCCTGGCCGCGCTGTGGCCGGCCGAGGCCCTCGAGGCGGTGCGGCTGCTGATCTTCGGCGGTGAGGCCTGCCCGCCGGAGTTGGCCGAGCGGCTGGCGGTGGAGGGCCGCGAGGTGTGGAACACCTACGGCCCCACCGAGGCGACCGTGGTGGCCTGCGCGGCCCGGCTGACCGGAACCGGCCCGGTCAGCATCGGGCTGCCGCTGCCCGGCTGGGACCTGGCCGTCGTCGACTCCGGCGGCCGGCCGGTCGCGATCGGCGAGGTCGGCGAACTGGTCATCGGCGGAGTGGGCCTGGCGCGCTACCTCGACCCCGACAAGGACGCCGAGAAGTACGCGGCGATGCCCTCGCTGAGCGGGTACGGATCCTGGAGCCGCGCCTACCGCAGCGGTGACCTGGTCCGGCTGCAGGCCGACGGACTGTACTTCGTGGGCCGCGCCGACGATCAGGTCAAGGTCGGCGGGCGCCGCATCGAGCTCGGCGAGGTGGACAGCGCACTGGTACACCTGCCCGGGGTCAGCGGCGGCGCGGCTGCCGTGCGGCGCACCGCGAGCGGAACCCCGCTGCTGGTCGGCTATGTCGCCAGCGCCGACCCGCACTTCGACCTGGCCGCCGCGCGGACCGCGCTGGCCCGATCGCTACCGGCCGCGCTGGTGCCGCGCCTGGTGCTCGTCGACGAGTTGCCCACCCGCACCTCCGGCAAGGTCGACCGCAACGCGCTGCCCTGGCCTGTCGACGACGACACCGAGGACGCCCCCGACCTCGGCGGAACCATGGGCTGGCTGGCCGGTCTGTGGCGCAACGTGCTCGCCGCACCGGTGGACGGGCCGGAAGCCGACTTCTTCGCCCTCGGCGGCGGGTCGCTGTCGGCCGCGCAGCTGATCGCCGCGCTGCGGCACCGGTATCCGCAGGTGACCGTCGCCGAACTGTACGACCGTCCGCGACTCGGCTCGCTGGCCGGGTACCTGGACGAACTCGAACCGCCCCCCGCGGTGCAGACCCGGGTCGTGTCCCCGGTGTCGCGGCTGACCCAGGCCGTGCAGGTGGCCCTGACGGTCCCGCTGGCGGCGCTGACCGGGATGGCCTGGGTGGTGTGGCTGGCGATCGCCAACAACGTGGCCGCCCACCTGGATCTGGTGCCGTGGGCCACCCCGGTGGGTTGGTGGTGGATCGTGGCCGGTTTTCTGCTGTTCGTCACGCCGCCGGGCCGGATGGGTATCGCCGTGCTGTCGGCGCGGGCCCTGCTGGGCAAGCTCGAGCCGGGCAGCTACCGGCGGGGCGGGTCGGTCCATCTGCGGGTGTGGCTGGCCGAACGGCTGGCCGACGCCTCCGGCGCGGAGAACATGGCCGGCGCACCGTGGCTGGTGTACTACGCCCGCGCCCTGGGCAACAAGGTGGGCAAGGGGGTCGACCTGCACTCCGCCCCACCGGTGACCGGAATGCTGACCCTCGGGCACCGCTGCTCGATCGAGCCCGAGGTGGACCTGACCGGGTACTGGATCGACGGCGACCAGTTCCACATCGGCCCGATCACCGTCGGAAACGACGCCACCGTCGGGGCGCGCACCACGCTGCTCCCCGGGGCGGTGGTCGGTAAGAACGCCGACGTCGCGCCGGGCTCCGGAGTGGTCGGCAAGGTCAAGAACGGGCAGTACTGGAAGGGGTCGCCGGCGGTCAAGTCCGGCAAGGCGAAGCATCCGTGGCCCGACCACCGTCCCCCCAGGGCACCGCACTGGGTGCTGATGTACGGCCTGACCTCGGTGCTGCTCGGCGCGCTGCCGCTGGCAGCGCTGGGCGTGGGGCTGGCGGTGATCGGCTGGGCGGTGCGCGACACCCCCACCGTCGGCGCGGCGCTGGCCCCGGCGCTGGTGTGGGTGGTCCCGGCGACGCTGGCCGCCGTCGCGACCTACGCCGTGCTGACCGTCGTCGGGGTGCGGCTGCTCGCGGTGGGGCTGCGCGAGGGCTACCACCCGGTGCGCAGCCGGCCGGGCTGGCAGCTGTGGGCCACCGAACGGCTGATGGACGCCGCGCGCAACTACCTGTTCCCGGTCTACGCCGGCCTGCTCACCCCGTGGTGGCTGCGACTGCTCGGCGCGAAGGTGGGCCGCGGCACCGAGATCTCCACGGCGCTGCTGGTGCCCAAGTTCACCGTGGTCGAGGACGGCGCGTTCCTGGCCGACGACACCATGGTGGGCTCCTACGAGCTCGGCGGCGGGTGGATCCACGTGGCCCGCGCCACCGTGGGCAAGCGGGCTTTCCTCGGGAACTCCGGTATCACCCAGCCGGGACGGCGGGTGCCCGACGACGGTCTGGTCGCGGTCTTGTCGGCCACCCCGCACAAGGCCAAGGCGGGTTCGTCGTGGATCGGCAGCCCACCGATGCGGCTGCGGCGCCAGCCGACCGCCGCCGACGCGCTGCGCACCTTCCACCCGTCGGCGCGGCTGAAGGCGCTGCGCGCCACCGTCGAGACCTTCCGGTTCGTGCCCGTGGTGGTCACCTTCGCGATCGGGGTGGGCGTGCTGGCCGCCATCCAGTACCTGGCCTGGTCGGCGGGCTGGCTGTGGGCCGCGCTGGCGGCCGGGCTGGTCCTGCTCGGAGCGGGAGCGCTGGCCGGGGCCGTCGCGGTGTTGGCCAAGTGGCTGCTGGTGGGCCGCATCGGCGCCGTCGAGCATCCGCTGTGGTCGTCGTTCGTGTGGCGCAACGAGGTCTCGGACACCTTCGTCGAGACGGTGGCGGCCCCCTGGTTCGCCCGAGCCGCGGCGGGTACACCGGTGATGAATCTGTGGTTGCGGGCGCTGGGCGCCGGTATCGGACGTGGAGTGTGGTGTGAGACCTATTGGCTGCCCGAGGCCGATCTGGTGACCCTCGGTGCGGGAGCGACGGTCAACCGCGGCTGTGTGGTCCAGACCCACCTGTTCCACGACCGCATCATGCGGATGGACACGGTGGTGCTCGAGGCGGGGTCGACCCTCGGCCCGCACTGTGTGGCGTTGCCGTCGGCGCGGATCGGCGCCGGGGCCACCATCGGACCGGCCTCGCTGGTGGTGCGCGGCGACGAGGTGCCGCCCTCGACGCGGTGGCAGGGCAATCCGATCGCACCGTGGCACCCGGACCGCAAGAAGCAGGGACAGTCCGGCACCAAGACGAAGAAGCCGGCGGCCGCGTGACGGCACGCAGACGCTCCAAGAAAGGCTCGCCCCCCGTCATCGACCCGTACCTGCCGACCACCGGGAACTTCGGCTACCGGGTGTCGCGGTACGAACTCGACCTCGAATACAAGGTCGCGATCAACCGGCTGGCCGGCTCGGCCACCATCACCGCGGTCACGCTGGCGGAATTGAAGACCTTCAGCCTGGATCTGTCCGGCGCGCTGTCGGTGTCGAAGGTGAGTGTGAACGGCAAGCGGCCGGCGCAGTTCCGCACCAGCGGCGACAAGCTGAACATCACCTTGTCCGACCGGCTGCCCGCCGGGGCCGCGATGACCGTCGTGGTCCGCTACAACGGGACACCTCGACCGATCCGATCCCATTGGGGTGAGGTGGGTTTCGAGGAGCTCACCGAGGGGGCGCTGGTGGCCGGCCAGCCCAACGGTGCGTCGTCGTGGTTCCCCTGCGACGATCACCCCAGCGCGAAGGCCAGCTTCGGGGTGCAGATCACCACGGAGAGCCCCTATTTCGTGCTGGCCAACGGAAAGCTGTTGTCCCGTAAGGCGCGGGCCGGCATGACGACCTGGAGCTACGAGCAGGCCGAACCGACGTCCACGTATCTGGTGACGGTGCAGATCGGCATGTACACCAGGCGCCGGATGGCCAAGAACGGGGTCGAGATCTTCTCGGTGCTGCCCGACCGGCTGCGCCGCGACTTCGACCACGACTTCGGCCGCCAACCGCAGATGATGAAGCTGTTCACCAAGCTGTTCGGCCCCTACCCGCTGGCCGACGGGTACACGGTGGTGGTCACCGACGATGACCTCGAGATTCCGCTGGAGGCACAAGGCATCTCGATTTTCGGGGCCAACCACTGCGACGGCCGGCGCAGCTCCGAGCGGCTGGTCGCCCACGAACTGGCGCACCAATGGTTCGGCAACTCGGTGACGGCCCAGCGCTGGCGCCACATCTGGCTGCACGAGGGTTTCGCCTGTTATGCCGAATGGCTGTGGTCGGAGCATTGCGGTGAAAGCAGTGCCGATGAGTGGGCCCGGCACTACCACCAGCGATTGGTGAGTTCACCGCAGGACCTGGTGCTCGCCGACCCCGGTCCGCGCGACATGTTCGACGACCGCGTCTACAAGCGCGGCGCCATCACGCTGCATGTGTTGCGCCACCAGATCGGTGACGACAAGTTCTTTGCGCTGCTGAAGGATTGGACCGCGCGGTATGCGCACGCCAGCGTGGTCACCGACGACTTCACCGGCCTGGCCGCCCACTACGCCGAGGACTCGCTTCGCCCGCTGTGGGCGGCGTGGCTGTACTCCCCGGAGGTACCTGCTCTGGATCTGCCGTGACCGACGCCGCGGCCACCCCCTCGGGTGCGGTCACCCGGGCCAGCGTGGTGCGCGTCGGTACGGCCACGGCCGTCTCGGCGCTGTGCGGCTATGCGGTGCTCTATCTGGCCGCCCGCGACCTCGAACCGGCCGGCTTCTCGGTGTTCGGGGTGTTCTGGGGCGCCTTCGGGCTGGCCAGCGGCGCGGCGTTCGGCCTGCTCCAGGAGACGACCCGCGAAGTCCGCTCCGCGGAGGCCGGCCCCGGCCGCAGCCAACCGATGCTCATCGCCGCAGGCGTCGGAGTCGCCGCGGCAGCCCTGATCGCGGCGACCTCGCCGCTGTGGTCGGCGCAGGTCTTCGTCGCCGATCGTGCCCTGAGCATCGCGCTGCTCAGCCTCGGGCTGGCCGGGTTCTGCGTCCACACCACCCTGCTCGGCATGCTGGCCGGCCTCGATCGATGGTCCGGCTACGGCGCGCTGATGGTGACCGACGCGCTGGCGCGGGTGGCGGTCGCGGCGGCCACGTTCACGCTCGGCTGGGAGCTGGGCGGCTATCTGTGGGCGACGGTGGCCGGCGCCGCCGGCTGGCTGCTGATGCTGGCGTTCTCCCCCGCGACCCGCGCGGCCGCGCGGTTGCGCACCCCCGGCGACACGGCGACCTTTCTGCGGGGGGTGGGCCATTCGACCGCCGCGGCCGGGGCGAGTGCGGTGCTGGTGATGGGTTTCCCGGTGCTGCTCAAAGCCACCTCCGGCGACCTCGGCGCCACCGGCGGGGTGGTGATCCTCGCGGTGACGCTGACCCGGGCGCCGCTGCTGGTGCCGCTGACCGCCATGCAGGGCAACCTGATCGCGCATTTCGTCGACCAGGGCGCCCACCGGCTGCGCGCCCTACTGGCCCCGAGCGTGCTGGTCGCCGGGCTCGGCGCTGCCGGGGTGGTGCTCGCCGGCCTGTTCGGGCCGTGGCTCCTGCGGACCGCCTTCGGCCCGCAGTACGAGGCCGACGGCGCGCTGCTGGCCTGGTTGACGGCGGCCGCCGTGGCGATCGCGCTGCTGACGCTCACCGGCGCCGCCACGGTGGCCGCGGCACTGCACCGCGCCTACGCGGCAGGCTGGCTGTCGGCGACCCTCGCCTCGGCGCTGCTGCTGTTGTTGCCGCTGGACCTCGAGGTCCGCACGGTGGTCGCGCTGATGTGCGGACCGCTGCTGGGCATCGGCGTGCACCTGCTGGCCCTGGCCCGGCTCAGGCCTGCCGCACGCTGACCGGTGCCGGGCGAATACGCTGCGGTCGACGACGAAGGAGACGCTGATGAGCTGGCTGGTGACCGGAGGCGCCGGATACATCGGGTCGCATGTGACGGAGTGCATGCTCGCCGCCGACATGCCGGTGGTGGTGATCGACGATCTGTCCACCGGGTTCGCCGAGTTCGTTCCCGCGGCGGCGCCGCTCGTCGTGGGCACGTTGCTGGACGCCGACCTGATCGAACAGACCCTGCGCGAACACCAGGTGCGTGGCGTGATCCACGTCGCCGGCTACAAGTACGCCGGTGAGTCCGTCACCCGCCCGGTGCACACCTATGAGCAGAACGTCACCACGACGGTCAATCTGCTGCACGCGATGCAGCGCACCGGCGTCGAGGCCATCGTCTTCTCCTCCAGCGCGGCGACCTACGGCACACCCGAGGTCGAGATCGTCGACGAGACCACCCCTACCGCGCCCGAATCGCCCTACGGCGAAACCAAGCTCATCGGCGAGTGGCTGCTGCGCGACGTCGGCCGCGCCGCCGCGGTGCGGCACACCAGCCTGCGCTACTTCAACGTGGTCGGGTCGGGTTCGCCGCGGCTCTTCGACGCCAGCCCGCACAACCTGTTCCCGAAGGTCTTCGACATGCTCTACCGCGGGGAGACTCCCCGGATCAACGGCGACGACTACCCGACCCCGGACGGCACCTGCGTCCGCGACTACATCCACGTCGCCGACCTCGCGCTGGCTCATGTCGCGGCCGCGCGCCGACTCGAGGACAAGCTGCCCGTCGAGACGGTCTACAACCTGGGTAGCGGTTCGGGCACCTCGGTGGCCGAGATCATGACCGCGATCCGCACCGTCACCGGCATCGACTTCGAACCCACGATCATGCCGCGCCGGCCCGGCGATCCGGCCCGGATCGTGGCGGCCGGCGATCTCGCCGCGCGCGACCTGGACTGGAAGATGCGCCACACACTGGAGGAGATGGTGTCCTCGGCGTGGGCCGCCCGCCGGCTCGCCGGGGACACCTACCCGCGATAGTGCTCGTGCATTCCCGAACCGCCCGTGTCGCGCTGCTGCTGATCGCAGTCCACCTGGTCGTCCGGGCAGTGCTGGCATTCGGCGGCTACTTCTACTGGGACGACCTGATCCTGGTCGGCCGCGCCGGCACCCAGGGACTGCTGTCGCCGGGTTACCTGTTCGACGATCACGACGGCCATGTCATGCCGGCGGCGTTCCTGCTCGCCGGGACCATCACCCGGCTGGCCCCGCTGAACTGGGTGGGGCCGGCGGTGAGCCTGGTGGTCCTGGCTGCGCTGGCGGCCCTGGCGCTGCTGCGCGCACTGCACGTGATCCTCGGCTGGCGGCCGGTGCTGTTGGTGCCGCTGAGCTTTGCGCTGTTCACCCCGCTGGCGGTGCCGGGCTTCGCGTGGTGGGCGGCCGGGTTGAACTCGCTGCCGATGCTGGCGGCGATGGCATGGGTGTGCGCCGAGGCGATCCTGCTGATCCGCACGGGCCGTCGCCGCCACCTGCTCAGCGCCGTGGTGGTCTTCGTCGCCGGACTGATGTTCTTCGAGAAGGCCGCGATCATCCCGTTCGTCGCGTTCACCGTCACCGCTCTGTACGGCCATGTGACCGCGACCGTCTCGGTGCGGGAGGTGTGGCAGCGGGGGCGACGGCTGTGGATCGCGGGTGTGGCCGTCATCGTGGCGTGGGTCGGGGTGTACCTGCTGGTCGTCGACCAGCAGCGGTGGAGCTTCGACCTGGGCATGACGTGGGACCTGCTGCAACGTTCGATCACCCACGGAATCGTGCCGGGACTGGTTGGCGGGCCCTGGGATTGGCAACGCTGGGCGCCGGCCTCCCCGTGGGCCACACCGGGTCCGGCGGTGATGGTGCTGGGCTGGGTGGCACTGGCCGCGGTGGTGGCGCTGACGCTGTACCGCAAACAACGCCTCGGGCCGGTCTGGCTCGCGGCGCTGGGCTACGTCGCGGCGTGTCAGGTGCCGATCTATCTGATGCGGTCGTCCGGGTTCACCGCGTTGGAGCTCGCTCAGTCGCTGCGCTACCTCCCCGACCTGGTGCTGGTGCTGGCCCTGCTGGCGGCGGTCGGATTGTGCGCCCCGAACCGGCCCCGAAGTACATGGCTGGACGGCTCGACCGCCCGAACATGGGTGACCGGTGGCCTGGTCGCGGCCTTCGGGGCCAGCAGCCTGTACTCCACCGCGACCTTCCTGGCCAGCTGGCAGGACAACCCCACCGAGGCCTACCTGCGCAACGCGCAGGCCGGGCTGGCGACCGCGCACGCCGCATCGGACGCCCCCATGCTCGACCAGGAGGTCGATCCCCTGGTGCTGCAGCGGGTGGCCTGGCCGGAGAACCTGATCTCGCACATGTTCGCACTGATCGACGATCGTCCCGAATTCTCCTCGTCGACAACCGAACTGCGCATGCTCGACAGCCAGGGACACCTGGTCGACGCGGTGGTGACCTGGGTGCGCAGCATCCGTATCGGGCCACTCCCGCAGTGCGGGTATCTGGTCCAGCCGGATTTCCCGGTGTCGATGCCGTTGGACGGCCCGCTGCTGCCGGCGGACTGGACCGTCGAGCTGAACTACCTTGCCAACAGCGAGGGTTCGATCATGGTCTCGCTATCCGAAGGCGACGAGGTCCGGGTTCCGGTGCACCCGGGCCTCAACCGCGTGTTCGTCCGGCTGGCCGGCGCCGGAGACGCGATCACGGTGCGGGCCGGCACCGCTGCGCTGTCGGTGTGCATGGCCTCGGGGCCGGTCGGTTTCCTGGCCCCGCGCTGA
>JAXHTL010000195.1:0-8948 GCA_034190095.1 Actinomycetota bacterium | reverse complement strand
CCGGCGAGGCCGGCCCACTTGCTCATGCTGCGCAGCACGATGAGGTTGTGGTGCTGCGGCACCAGGGGCGCCACGGTGACCCCGCTGAACTCGTAGTACGCCTCATCCACCACCACCACCATCCCGGTCTGGAGCAGCTCGAGGATTGCGCCCGTGTCGGTCACGTTGCCCGACGGGTTGTTGGGCGAGGCGATGAAGACCACCTTGGTCTTCTGGTCCACGGCGCATCCCGCGAGGCGGCCGAAGCTCAGCCGCGCGGGCGCAAGGCCGCCCGCGAGAGCCGTCCACAGCGGTCGGCGCCGCGGTCCACCCCGACTCCGCGGCCGGTCGACAAGCCGGCCCGGCCCAAGAATGCCACCCAGGCCAAGGCACGGTCCAAAGCCCGCAAGGCCAAGGCTCCCAAGGTCGTTCGCCCACCTCTTCGGCAGCGGATCCTCGTCCGGATCGCGGCCGTCGACCTCAACCCGCGCCGGCTCGTCGCCCGGGTGCCGTTCGTGGTGCTGGTCATCGGGTCGCTGGGGCTGGGCCTGGGGGTGACCCTGTGGTTGTCCACCGATGCGGCCGAACGGTCCTATCAACTCGGCAATGCCCGCCAGCTCAATCAGGCGCTGCTGCAGCAGAAAGAGGCGCTGGAGCGCGATGTGCTGGAGGCCCAGGCCGCCCCGGCACTGGCCGAGGCGGCACGCAACCTCGGCATGATCCCGTCCCGCGACACCGCCCGCCTCGTCCAGGACCCGGCGGGAAACTGGGTGGTGGTGGGCACCCCCAAACCGGCCGAGGGAGCACCGCCACCGCCACTGAACACGCCGCTACCCGAACCCGCTCCGCCGACCCCGGCAGGCCGGTCCACGCCGGCCGGCGGGGCGGAACCGCTCGAGGTCCCCGTACGAGTTCCGTCGCCGGCCGGCGCACTGGGGTCGCCGGCCCCCGTGCCCCCGCAGGCCGGAGTCCCGGCCCCGATGCCCCCGCAGGCCGGAGTCCCGGGCGCTGAGGTGCCCCACGCGGTGACCGGCCAGTTGCCGACACCGGGTCCGGTTCCGCAGCTGCCCCCGGAAACGTCCACCCGGGTCCCGGCCGCCGGGGCACCCGCGGTGCCGCAGGGCGCTGCTCAGCCCGTTCCCGGTGGGGCGCCGACGGTGGTACCGGGAACGGTCCCCGCGCCCCCCGTGGCCGGGCAGCCCGCAGTGCCGGTTGCGCCCGTTCCGGGCGCCCCGGCATGAGCCGGACACCGGCCCGCGGCGGCCGCGGCACCGGACAGGGCAAGACGGCCAAGTCCACCAACGCGCCCAGTCAGGAGCGGTCGGCTCGGTCGCGCCGCACCCGGCAGGCCGAGCCACAGACCGGTCTGCGCAGCGCCTCGTTCGTGTTCCGGCAACGCGCGGGCAACGCGGTGATCTTCCTGCTGCTGGTCATCGCCGCGGCACAGCTGTTCACCCTGCAGGTGCCCCGTGCGGACGGGTTGCGCGCCGAGGCCGCCGGACAGCTCAAGGTGACCGACATCGACCCCGCGGTGCGCGGCTCGATCGTCGACCGCAACTTCGACAAGCTGGCCTTCACGATCGAGGCCAGGGCCCTGACCTTCCAGCCGGTGCGGGTTCGCGCCCAGCTCGCCGAGGCCTTCGACAAGGCCCAGTCCGAGGGGGCCGATGCCCCCGATCCGGACGACCGTCTGCGCGACATCGCCGCCGAGGTGGCGCTGCGGCTGGACAACAAGCCCGACAGCGCCACGGTGCTCAAGAAGCTGCGCAGCGACGAGACGTTCGTGTACCTGGCCCGCGCCGTCGACCCTGCGGTGGCCGACGCCATCACCTCCGAGTATCCCGAGGTGGGCTCCGAACGTCAGGACCTGCGCCAGTATCCGGGCGGGGTGTTGGCCGCCAACGTCGTGGGCGGCATCGACTGGGACGGACACGGTCTACTCGGACTCGAGGACTCGATGGACGCGGTGCTGGCCGGCACCGACGGCTCGGTGACCTACGACCGTGGTTCCGATGGCGTGGTGATCCCCGGCAGCTACCGCAACCGGCACAACGCGGTGAACGGGTCGACCGTCCAGCTGACCCTCGATGACGACATCCAGTTCTACGTGCAGCAGCAGGTCCAGCTCGCCAAGGACGCCTCGGGCGCCAAGAACGCCTCGGCGGTCGTGCTCGACGCCAAGACCGGCGAAGTGCTGGCGATGAGCAACGACAACACCTTCAACCCGGCCCAGGACCTCAGCCGTCAGGAGGATCGCCAGCTGGGCAACCTTCCGGTCACCTCGCCGTTCGAGCCGGGCTCGGTGAACAAGATCATCACCGCGGCGACGGCGATCGACCTCGGGCTGACCACGCCCGACGAGGTCCTGCAGGTGCCCGGATCGATCAACATGGGGGGCGTCAACGTCAAGGACGCCTGGAACCACGGTGTGATGCCCTACACCACCACCGGGGTGTTCGGTAAGTCCTCCAACGTGGGCACGCTGATGCTCGCGCAGCGGATCGGCCCCGAACGCTACGCCGAGATGCTGCGCAAATTCGGGCTCG
This sequence comes from Actinomycetota bacterium, assembly GCA_034190095.1. GTDB lineage: Bacteria > Actinomycetota > Actinomycetes > Mycobacteriales > Mycobacteriaceae > Mycobacterium. The sequence goes on along the minus strand of JAXHTL010000195.1, from coordinate 6,423 downwards.
GACAGCGCACCGACGTCGGGTTGCCCGGTGAGAGCGCGGGTCTGGTTCCCCCGATCGACCAGTGGTCGGGCAGCACCTTCTCCAACCTGCCGATCGGACAGGGTCTGTCGATGACCCTGCTGCAGATGACCGGCATGTATCAGGCCATCGCCAACGACGGGGTGCGGATCTCGCCGCGCATCGTCGAAGCGACCATCGAGCCCGACGGCACCCGCACCGAGGAGGCCCGCCCGGAGGGCGTGCGGGTGGTGTCGGCCCAGACCGCCCGCACCGTGCGCGACATGTTCCGGTCGGTGGTGCAGCGTGATCCGCGCGGAGTCCAGCAGGGCACCGGGCCGCAGGCCGCGGTCGAGGGCTATCAGATCGCCGGCAAGACCGGCACCGCCCAGCAGATCAACCCGGGGTGTGGCTGCTACTACGACGATGTCTACTGGATCACGTTCGCGGGCATGGCGCCGGCGGACGATCCGCGCTACGTGATCGGGGTGATGCTGGACGCCCCGCACCGCGCGGCCGACGGCACGCCCGGCAGCTCAGCGGCCCCGCTGTTCCACAACATCGCATCCTGGCTGCTGCAGCGGGAGAACGTTCCGCTGTCGCCGGATCCGGGTGCACCACTGACCCTTCAGGCCGACTGAGCCCGCCCCGGCGGGTCCGAATCGGGAAGCCGGCCCAGCCCGGCCGGTACTGTGTCATGGCCATGACTCTGCGCCCCTCCCATCCCGCCGGCCTGTCCCTCGCGGCGGTCGCCGAGCTGGTGTCACCGGCCACCTCGACCGGACCGGCCGTTGCGGACGTCCACCTCACCGGGGTGACGCTGCGCGGTCAGGACGCCCGGCCCGGTGACCTGTTCGCGGCGTTGCCCGGCACGCGGTCGCACGGGGCGCGCTACGCCGCCGACGCGGTGGCGGCCGGGGCGGTCGCGGTGCTGACCGACCAGGCCGGTGCCGCCGAGATCGGCGAGGCGGCGGGTGTGCCGGTGCTGGTGCATCCCGCGCCCCGGTCGGTGCTCGGCCAGGTGGCCTCGGCGGTGTACGGGGATCCGTCGCAGCGGCTGCGGGTCATCGGCGTCACCGGCACGTCGGGCAAGACCACCACCAGTTATCTGGTGGAGGCGGGCCTGCGCGCGGCCGGGCGGGTGGCGGGCCTGATCGGGACCGTCGGCATCCGCATCGACGGACGTGACGAGGCCGGGCAGCTGACCACCCCCGAGGCTCCGGATCTGCAGGCGCTGCTGGCGGTGATGGTCGAGCGCGGGGTGGACACGGTGGTGATGGAGGTCTCGAGCCACGCGCTGACCCTGGGCCGGGTCGACGGGGTCCGCTTCGCCGTCGGCGGATTCACCAACCTCTCGCGTGACCACCTCGACTTCCACTCCTCGATGGAGGAGTACTTCGAGGCCAAGGCACGGCTGTTCGACCCGGCCTGGCCCGGTCACGCGGCCGAGTCGATCGTCTGTGTCGACGACGACTGGGGCCGGACGTTGGCCGCGCGCGCGCACCGTGTGATCACGGTGGGCACCACCGGGGCCGCCGACTGGCGTGCCGAGAATGTCCGCCCCGACGGGCAGGGCAGACAGGCCTTCGTCGTCGTCGACCCGGCCGGTGTGCACCACAGTGTGCAGATCGGGCTGCCGGGGGCGTTCAACGTGGCCAACGGCGTGCTCGCGGTGGCCCTGCTCGACTCGGTCGGGGTGTCTCCGGAACAGGCGGTCCCCGGGCTGCGCGACGCGACGGTGCCGGGCCGGCTCGAGCCGGTGGACCGGGGCCAGCAGTTCCTCGCGGTGGTCGACTACGCGCACAAGCCCGGAGCCCTGCAAGCCGTGCTGCAGACCCTGCGTGAGCAGTGCCGCGGCCGGCTGGCCGTGGTGTTCGGCGCGGGCGGCAACCGCGACACCGGCAAGCGGGCCCCGATGGGGCAGACCGCCGCGGCACTGGCCGACCTCGTCGTCGTCACCGACGACAACCCGCGCGACGAGGATCCCGCCGCGATCCGTGCCGCGATCATGGCCGGCGCCGCAGGAGATTCGGGGCAGGCTCGCATGGTCGAGATCGGCGACCGCCGTGAGGCGATCGCCTACGCGGTCGCGTGGGCCGGACCCGACGACGTGGTGCTGATCGCCGGCAAGGGGCACGAATCCGGCCAGACCAGCGGGGGGACCACGCGGCCCTTCGACGACCGCGACGAACTGACCCGCGCGCTGGAGGCGCAGATCGCATGGGGAGCGGGCCGATGATCGCACTGACGCTGACCGAGATCGCCGGCATCGTCGGTGGCCGACTCGCCGACATCAGTGCCGCCGACGCGGCCGCCACCCGCATCACCGGCACGGTGGAGTTCGACTCCCGCGCGGTGACCCCGGGTGGGCTGTTTCTCGCGCTGCCCGGGGCCCGGTCCGACGGCCACGACTTCGCAGCGGCCGCAGTCGAGGCGGGCGCCGCCGCGGTGCTGGCGGCTCGCCCGGTCGGGGTGCCGGCCATCATCGTCGACCCGTTCGGACCCGCGGGTGCGGACTCCGGCCCGTCCGGGTCCGGCGCGCTCGAACACGACACCGACGGCTCGGGGGCGGCGGTGCTGGCGGCGCTGGCGGCGCTGGCCAAGGCGGTGGCGGCCGAGCTGGTCGCCGGCGGGCTGACCGTCGTGGGGCTGACCGGATCCTCGGGCAAGACCTCGACCAAGGATCTGATCGCCGCGGTGCTGGCGCCGCTGGGTGAGGTGATCGCCCCACCCGGATCGTTCAACAACGAGCTGGGACACCCGTGGACGGTGCTGCGCGCCACCGAGTCGACCGACTTCCTGGTTCTGGAGATGTCGGCCCGGCATCCGGGAAACATCGCGGCGCTGGCCGACATCGCGCCGCCGTCGATCGGGGCGGTCCTCAACGTCGGCACTGCACACCTCGGCGAGTTCGGCTCGCGCGAGGCCATCGCTGCCACGAAGTCCGAGTTGCCACAAGCGGTTCCGGCGTCCGGGGTGGTGATTCTCAACGTCGACGATCCGATCGTGGCGCGGATGGCCGAGTGCACCGCCGCCCGGGTGGTCCGGGTCGGCAGGTCCGCCGACGGTGCCGGCGGGCACGGCGCCGACGTGTGGGCCACCGAGGTGACCCTCGACCCGCTTGCCCGCGCCGGTTTCACCCTGCACGCCGCGGGCGGGCAGGTGCCGGTCACGCTGGCGGTGCACGGCGACCATCAGGTGTCCAACGCGCTGTGCGCGGCCGCGGTCGCCCTGGAGTGCGGCGCCGACCTCGAGCAGGTGGCCGCCGCACTGGCCGGGGCCGGGCCGGTGTCGGCGAACCGGATGCAGGTCAGCACCCGCGCCGACGGGGTGACGATCATCAACGACGCCTACAACGCCAATCCCGATTCGATGCGGGCCGGGCTCAAGGCGCTGGCCTGGATGGCTCGCCAGGATGCCCAGTCGGGCCGGAGCTGGGCGGTGCTGGGCGAGATGGCCGAGCTCGGCGACGAGGCCATATCCGAGCACGACCGCATCGGCCGGCTGGCGGTGCGCTTAGATGTCACTCGACTCGTCGTCGTCGGAACCGGGAGGTCTATGAGCGCCATGCTGCACGGTGCGGTCATGGAGGGATCATGGGGATCCGAAGCCACCCCGGTCACCGATGCCGACACCGCACTGGAGCTGCTGCGTTCGGAATTGCGCCCCGGTGACGTCGTTTTGGTCAAGGCTTCCAACTCGGCGGGTCTGGGCGCGCTGGCCGATGCCCTGGCCGCCGACGACGCCGGCTCGCGGGGGGCGCGATGAGACAGATCCTCATCGCCGTCGGGGTCGCCCTGGCGGTGTCGATTCTGCTGACCCCGGTCCTGATCAGGCTGTTCACCCGGCAGGGGTTCGGCCACGAGATCCGCGCCGACGGACCGCCCAGCCACCACAAGAAACGCGGCACGCCCTCGATGGGCGGGGTGGCGATCGTCGCCGGCATCTGGGTCAGCTATTTCGGCACCCATCTGGTCGGCGTGGTGATCGACGGCAAGGGCCCGTCGGCCTCGGGTCTGCTGGTGCTCGGTCTGGCCACCGCGCTGGGTGCGGTGGGTTTCATCGACGACCTCATCAAGATCCGGCGGGCCCGCAACCTCGGGCTGAACAAGACCGCCAAGACCGTGGGCATCCTCGTCGCCGCTGTGCTGTTCGGCCTGCTGGCGCTGCAGTTCCGCAACGGGGACGGGCTGACACCGGGCAGCGCCGAGCTGTCCTATGTGCGCGAGATCGCCACGGTCACGCTGGCGCCGGCGGTGTTCGTGCTGTTCTGCGTGGTGATCGTGTCCGCCTGGTCGAACGCGGTGAACTTCACCGACGGTCTCGACGGCCTGGCGGCCGGGGCGATGGCGATGGTGTGCGCGGCCTACGTGCTCATCACCTTCTGGCAGTTCCGCAACGCGTGTGCGACCAGCCCGGGCGTGGGCTGCTACAACGTGCGTGACCCGCTGGACCTGGCGATCATCGCCGCGGCCACCGCGGGGGCGTGCATCGGGTTCCTGTGGTGGAACGCCGCGCCGGCCAAGATCTTCATGGGCGACACCGGGTCGCTGGCGCTGGGCGGCATCATCGCCGGGCTGTCGGTGACCAGCCGCACCGAGATGCTGGCGGTGGTCCTCGGGGCGCTGTTCGTGGCCGAGGTGACCTCGGTGGTCGTCCAGATCCTGGCTTTCCGCACCACCGGTCGCCGGGTGTTCCGGATGGCGCCGTTCCATCACCACTTCGAGCTGGTCGGCTGGGCCGAGACGACGGTCATCATCCGGTTCTGGCTGCTCACCGCGATCGCCTGCGGGCTGGGTGTGGCCCTGTTCTACAGCGAGTGGCTGACCACCGTCGGTGCCTGACGTGGCAGGGGGATCCGCAGCGCCGACCGAACCGCCGATCACATCCGGCAGCACCGTCCTGGTGACCGGAGCGGGTGTCACCGGCCGGGCGATCCTGGCCGCGCTGGCCACCCTGGGGGTGCGTGGCGTCCTCACCGACGACCGGCCCGACGCGCTGGCCGGCTACGCGCAGCAGGGCGTGACGGTGGCCGACCCGGCCGAGGCGGTGGCCCGGATGGCCGAGTTCACCCTGGTGGTCACCAGCCCGGGCTTCCCTCCCACCGCCCCGGTGCTGGCCGCGGCCGGGCAGGCGGGGGTGCCGGTGTGGGGTGATGTCGAACTGGCCTGGCGGCTGGATCGGTCGGGCCGGTTCGGCCCGCCCCGGCAGTGGCTGGTGGTGACCGGCACCAACGGCAAGACCACGACGACCTCGATGCTGCACGCGATGCTCGAGGCCGCAGGCCGGCGGGCGGGCCTGTGCGGCAACATCGGCGACCCGGTGCTGCAACTGCTCGACGGCCCGGCCGAGGTGCTGGCTGTCGAGCTGTCCAGCTTTCAGTTGCACTGGGCCCCCTCGCTGCGGCCCGAGGCCGGAGTGGTGCTCAACGTCGCCGAGGACCACCTCGACTGGCACGGCTCGCTGCAGGCTTACGCCCAGGCCAAGGCGCGGGCGCTGACCGGGCGGGTGGCCGTCGGCGGTCTGGAGGATCCGGTCGCCTCCCAGCTGTTGGCGGCCTCCCCCGCGCCGGTGCGGGTCGGGTTCCGACTGACCGAGCCGGGTCCGGGCGAGTTGGGGGTCCGCGACGGCGCGCTGGTGGACCGGGCTTTCGCCGACGGCATGGCGCTGGCCGAGACCGCCACGATCCCGGTGGCGGGTCCGGTCGGCGTTCTCGATGCGCTGGCCGCGGCCGGTCTGGCCCGGGCCGTCGGAGTGCCCGCCGCGGCGATCGCCGATGCGCTGGCCGGCTTCCGGGTGGGCAGGCACCGTGCCGAGGTGGTCGGCGTCGCCGACGGCGTGACCTACGTCGACGACTCGAAGGCCACCAACCCGCATGCCGCGCAGGCGTCGATCAGCGCCTACCCGCGGGTGGTGTGGGTGGCCGGCGGTCTGCTCAAGGGTGCCTCGGTGGACGAGATGGTGGCCGCGGTGCGGAATCGGCTGGTCGGTGCGGTGCTGATCGGGCGCGACCGCGGCATCGTGGGCAAGGCGTTATCGCGACACGCACCGGATGTCCCCGTCGTCGAGGTTGTGACGGGGGAGGATTCTGTGGTGCTTGAGAAACCTGAGTCAGGTGTTACTCCTGTGACTCGAGTGGTCGAGGTCGGCCGCCAGCCGTTGTCCGACGCCGTGATGAGCGCCGTGGTCGCCGCCGCGCGCGGACTGGCCAGGCCCGGCGACACGGTGTTGCTGGCGCCGGCCGGGGCGTCGTTCGACCAGTTCACCGGTTACGGGCACCGCGGCGATACCTTCGCTGCCGCCGTGCGCGCCGCGACCGGGTAGCACCGGCGTGAACAGCAGCATCCTGGACCGGCTGCGCAGCCGGCGCGCCGACCCGGGGTCGGCCACGTCCGCGGTCACCGCCGCGGCCACTCCCGCGGCGCA
>JAXHTL010000194.1:0-8977 GCA_034190095.1 Actinomycetota bacterium | reverse complement strand
GCGCGCCCCCCGGGGGGGCCCCCCCGTTATCGCCTGGGGGGCGGCGCCCCCCCCCCCCCCCACCCCACCCAGGTCGGCCCGCCCACCCTGCAGCTGTGGGTCCGGTTCCCCGGCACCGACGGCAGCGATCCGGCGTTCGCTCGGGCGCTGCTGGCCCACGCCACCGACGGATGGCTGATCGCCACCGCGATGCGCCCGCACGCCGGCCTGGGACAGGCGATGGCGCATCGTGAGGTGTCCACCGGAGTGCTGGCCCACGACGTCACGTTCCACCGTGACGTCGACACGGCCCGGTGGCTGCTGATCGATCACGAGTCACAGGCCGCCGGTGCCGGCCGGGCCTACGGACGGGGGCACGTGTTCACCGAGAACGGCGACCTGGTCGCCTCTTTCGTGCAGGAGGCCCTGCTGCGGGCGATGCCCGGGGGCCGCCGCCCACCCACCGACCGGGCCACGGCCATGTGAGGCGGGCACCGCTGCGCGTGTGCCGCAGCACCCCCGCGCCGCAGCTGCCATATTCTTGCTCGGCGATGAACGACATCCTGATCAGCCTCTTCGGACCCTTGACGGTTCGCGTCGCGGGTCAGGCCGTCGACCTCAGGGGCCCGCAATCGCGCGCCGTGCTGGCGAGGCTCGTTGTCGCCGCCGGGGAGGTGGTGTCGACGGACCGCATCATCGACGACATCTGGGCGACCGAACCGCCGCCGAAGGCGCTCGCCGGTCTGCAGGTCCACATTTCGAACCTGCGTCGACTGTTGGAGCCGGCCCGAGCCAAACGCGCGCCGGCGCAGGTGCTGATCAGCTCCCCGCCCGGTTATGCGCTGCGGCTCCCGGTCGATGCGGTGGACACCTGGCGCTTCGAGGCCCTGCTGCGCGACGCCGCCGACGCCGGCACTCCCGCCGATCGGGCGGCCCTGTTGCGTGCCGCGCTGGATGGTTGGGCCGCGTCGGTGCTCCCGGAGTTCGCCGACGCGGACTGGGCCGCAACAGAAGCGACCCGACTGTCGCGGCTGCGGGCGGGCGCGGTCGAGGAACTCGCCGCGATCGGACTCGACCTGGGGTGGGAGCAGCGGATCATCCCGGAGCTGGAACGCCACATCGGCGAAGACCCGCTGAACGAGGAGGCAGTCCGGCTGCTGGCATTGGCGCTGTATCGGGCCGGCCGCCAAGGTGACGCGTTGGCACAGCTGCGCTTCGCGCGCGAGCGGTTGGCCGATGAACTCGGCATCGATCCCGGTCCGGCACTGCGGACGCTGGAAGCCAAGATCCTCGAGCAAGCCGACGACCTGTTCGACCGGCCCGGCCCGGCAGCGCGGGTTCCGACCGTCACCCGGACGCACCCGGAGTTCCCGGGGTCGGGCAGGCGGCACAGTGCCACGCTGATCGGTCGAACGGCAGAACTGAACCGCATCGACGCCGTGGCCACGACAGTGCTGAGCTCGGGGCTGCGCACGGTGTGGGTGGGGGCCGAGGCCGGGGCGGGCAAGACCACACTCGCCGAGGTGGTCGCCGAGCGCCTGGCCGGTGCCGGATGGACCGTGGCGCGAGGTCGCTGCCCCGAGGTCGACGGAGCGCCACCGGCCTGGGCGTGGTCGGAAGTCATGCAGGCACTGGGTGATCCGGCGCCGGACTTCGATTCGGCGTTCGAGCTGGCCGCAGCGGTGGCCGAGCGGCTTCGGCAGACGGCCGCGGCCGGACCGCTCGTCGTGATCCTCGACGACCTGCACCGCGCCGACGGCGTGACGCTTCAGTTGCTCCGCGATTTCGCCCACGACCTCGCCCAGCACCGGATCCTGGTGCTGGCCGCGCACCGCAGCAGCGAGGCGGGACCGGACCTGAGTGCCACCTGGGCGGCGTTGGCGTCGGTCACCGCCGAACGGCTGGAACTCGGCGGATTGAGCCGCGACGGCGTCGCCGCGCTGGTCGCCGAACACGCACCCGACGGCGTGTTCACCGGGGACGTCGAGGTGATGGACCGGCTGATCGAACGCACCGGCGGCAACCCCCTGTTCGTGTCCGAGTTCGCCCGGCTGCTGGCCTCCGAAGGCCGGGGCGCGGCGTCGGCGGCGGTACCGGCAGGTGTACGTGATGTGCTGCGCCGGAGGCTGTCCCGCCTGCCGGGCACCGCGCGAACGGTTCTGCAGCAGGCGTCGATCCTGGGCCGGGAACTCGACGTCGACCTGCTGGTCCGCATCGCACGCCGCGACGAGGACGAGGTGCTGGACGGACTCGAAGCGGCCGTCCTGGCAGGCCTGCTCGACGAGCCCGGCCCCGGCCGGGTCCGCTTCACCCATGCCCTGGTCCGGGAAACCCTCTACGAGGACACCCCGGCACTGCGCCGGACCCGCTGGCACGCCGCGGCGCTGACCGAACTGCGCACGGCGCCGGAACCTGACAGCGCGGTGCTGGCCTTCCACGCGTTGGCCGCGGCGACGCCGGCGACGGCCGCCGACGCCGCCGGCCTGGCCGCTGCGGCAGCCGAGCAGGCGATGGCGCTCAACTCACCGGCCGAGGCAATGCATCTGGCCGAGGCCGCGGTGCGGATGTCGGACCTCTCCCGGACCGCGATGCCGGTGCCCGCGCAGGTTCGGCTGCTGATCCAGCTCACCCGTGCGGCAGCCTTGGCGGGGGCTTCCACCACCGCTCGGCCCGCCCGGGCCCGGGCAGTGCGGTTGGCCGCCGACAGCGGCGACCGGGACCTCCTCCTGCAGGCGCTCACCGCCTACCGCGCCCCGATCTCGTGGACGGTCAGCGGCCTGGCTGTCGACGAGACCAGCATCGAGGCGCCGCTGCGCCGGGCACTCCTCGAGTACCCGGACGCCGACCCGGCGACCCAGGTCTGGCTGCGGGTCGCGCTGGTGTTCGAGGCCGAGCACCATGCCGCGGCCTACGGCATGGGCGAGGTGATCAATTGGTCGGCACAGGCGCTCGAGATCGCCCGCGATGCCGGCGACCCGGTCGCCCTGTGCGCCGCGCTCAACGCGCGCGCCTATCTCTCTCTCGGCCCCGACCTGGCCCACGAACGGGAAGGCCTTGCCGCTGAGTTGCTGTCGGTGTCGGCCGACCATTCGCTGCTCGGGTACGAGGCGCTGGCGCACTGGTTCCTGTTCATGTGCGCCTCGGCCAGGACCGACCTGCCCGAGGCCATCCGCCAGGCCGACCTTGCAGTCGAGAGGTCCACCAGCGGGCAGCTCGCGGCGCTGGTCCAGGTGGTCGAGGTCTACCAGGCGGTGCTGTGCGTCCTGGCCGGGAACGTGGACGACGCCGAGCGCAGATACCGGCGACTGGCAGCCCAGATGGCCGACACCGGGATGTCGAGTGCCGCCGAGGCGGCCATCGTCTTCGACCTCGTCATCGCCTTCGCCCGCGGCGACATGTCACTGTCGGTGGACGCCTTGACAGCCGTGCATGCCGCCTACCCCGATGCGATGAACGAGGCCCTGGTGTTGTGTCTGCTCCACGCCGGGCGTGCCGACGAGGCCCTTCAGTGGTGGAGTGCGCGAGCTCCGGTACGCCGGAACTACTACTGGCTGGCCCGGATGGCCCTGCTCGCCCGGGCAGCGGTCGGTGTCGGTGACCTGGAGGCGGCCGCGCAGGCCTACGCCGACCTGCTGCCGTGGGCCGGTGGTGTCGCCGGAATCGACTCGGGATCAGTGGCCTTCGGCATCGTCGACGATGCGCTGGCGCTGCTGGCGGACGCGCTCGGGCGTTCCGAGCGCGCGGCCCGGCACCGGGCTGATGCCGCCGGGGTACGGGCCCGCGTCAGCGCTGGTCTCGGCCCCAGACTGCCCGCTCCATCCGACGGTATCGCGGGCCGACCGCAGCCAGCATGATCGCGATCAGCGGGCCGGCATCCCGCTTCAACACGGCAAGCTCTGCCGGCGTGCTCGCGGCGGCGATGCGCGGCAGCTCGAACGACATCCGCGCGCACCGGCGAATCCGGGCTTCCACGTCACGCCAGTCGGCGACCGACAGATATCGGCGGATCGCCGGGAAGGTGTCGCGCTCCTCCTCGCAGATATGTTCGCCGAGCATGTCCCGCATCTCGGCCAGCTTGGTCGCCAGCGCTCGTGCTGCCGGGCGGCCCGGGTGGGCGCGCAGTGCCGCCGTCGCACCGCGCAGCGCCTCCAGTTCGGGAACGAGCGCCTCGTGGTCCTCGGTCAACGGTGCCAGATCGATGTGTCCCCCGGCCCGGTCCTCGATGACGGGCCAGAGGATGTCGTCCTCGGCGCGATGGTGATGGTGGATGGACTCGGCCAACAGCTCCAGGTAGCGCACCAGCATCCGGGTCCGCCGGCCGGTGATGGGCACCGTCCCGTCGGCCATCGCCAGCGCGATGCCGGTGGTCCGGTCGAGGTCGCGCAGCATCGCCCGGTGCGCGATCTGCATGCCGAGCACGTCTGGCTCGTCCGGGCCGGGCACCGTGGTCGCGGGTTCGGTCGTCATCGTCGGTCTCCTGGTGTGGGGGCGTCTGCCGGCGACCACTGTCCGACAGCGCGCTTAGCGCCGACTTGCCGGCGACTTGTGCTGCTCGAACCGGTGGTGGCGGCAGCGTGATCGTCGGTCCATCTCATCGAGGACTTGGCTGCTGTGCTGCGGCGGTGGCCGCGAGCCCCTCGGCGGTGGCGAACACAACGTGCAGCGCCGTGGTCAACCATCCCAGCCACACCACATCGCCGATCACGAAGAGGTCCCAGAACACGATGTTGGCGGTGCCCAGGAGCAGGTGCGTCGCAGCGGCCGCGACGTGCCAGGACAGGTCGGGTGTCTGTAGCGAGGCGCGAAAGAACAAGGCGGCCAGGATGACCGCCAGACCGTGCGCCTCGATGAACCCGATCGCCGAGGACGGTGCGGCGGCAACGATCGCGCCGGCGGCGCCCGCCTGGCAGCACGCTGCGGGGATGTCCAGCACCACCAGACCGAGCAGGCCGAAGCCGCCGAGGAACAGGGCATTGATCCGCAACAGCCGCTGACGGGCGGCGGTTGCGTCAGTCCGACGGGAGCTCATAGACCAGCTCCAGCGCGAAGCGCCCGGTCATCTGTCCCTCGGTGGTGAAGCGCTCCAACCAGCTCAGCTCCCGGAAGGTCCCCGATATTCCGGCGAAATCTCGGGTTCCGCCCACTATCTGACCCGTGCCGTCCGGATTCGGTCCAGCGGTGGTGACGAAATAGTATGGCTCACCGTCTGCGTGGAACTCCCGCACGCCGGTGAGCGCGGGAACGACGATCTCGCGGGCGAAGTCTCGTCCGTCCTCGATCTGATACAGGAAGATGGTGCCCCGCCCGGGCAGCGTCAGTGTCCACGTCGTGTACATCCGCATCCTGCCCTGCAGGATCGACGAATCCGGGGTGACTTCTTCCTGTTCCACGGCGAACCCGACGACGTCGCCGGCGCTGTTGCGTACTTGCGCCACCAGCGCCATCCCCCTGCTCAGGCTGGCCGCGTCGAACGTCGGGATGTCGTCGGGGTAGGGCGGCACGGGTTTGTTGCCGTCGTGGGTGATGGCGAGGATATCTCCGGGTTGTTCGAGGTAGAAGGTCTCCAGGGTTTTCCCGTCCGGCGTTTCGGTGAGCTCGGGTGCTGCGGTGGTTGCGGTGCCGGAGAATGGCCGGAACACCGACCAGCCCAGGGTGCCCGCGACGCCGAGCGCCACGCCGAGCACCAAGATCAGAGCGATTTTCGCGATCCGTCTCATCGTCATTCTCCTAAACTCGGTCCAACCCGGTGGTGCGCAGGATGATGCGGTCGAACCATCGGTCCGGCAGCACTCTTCGCAGGAACAGCAGCCGTGCCGAACCGGCGCCGGCGGCATAGCGGGTTCTGGGTCTGCGGCTGGTCAGTGCGTGCAGGATCGCCTCGGCGACCACCTCGGGCGGTGAGCCGTGCTCGGCCTCCCCGCTGATCTGTTCGGCCAGCTTGACCAGCTGCCCCGCGTACGCCTCGCGGCGTTCGGGCGGCATCGACTCCAGAACCTCGGCCGTGTCGCGTTCGAGCCTGCCTCCCATCGGCGTCGCGATGAAGCCGGGCTCGATCACCGAGACTCCGACACCGAGCCGGCCGAACTCCAGGCGCATCACGTCGCTGAGTCCCTCGAGACCGTGCTTGGCGGTGACGTAGGGCGCCATCAGTGGTATCGCGGCCTTGCCGGCCCCCGAGCTGACGTTGACGACTCTGCCCCTGCCGCTGCGCAGCATCGGGAGCATTGCCTGCGTGACGGCCAGCGGACCGACCAGGTTGACCTCGAGCTGGCGGCGGAACGTCTCCAGTGACAGATACTCGACCGGGCCGGGCGCGGTGGTGCCGGCGTTGTTCACCAGTCCGGCCAACCCGGTTTCACCGACAGCGTCGGAAACCTCCTGCGCCGCAGCTGCTATCGACGCCTCATCGGTGACGTCGAGGTGGATCGGGTGCATCCGCGCCCCGCCGGCGGCCTTCAGTGCCTCGGCGTCGGCGGGCTTGCGGGCGCCGGCATAGACGTCGAAACCCCGCTGCACCAGCATCATTGCGGTAGCGCGACCGATCCCGCTGGAGGCGCCGGTGACGACGACTGCATTCATGAGCTGCTCGCCGCCGCGGGCCGCAGTGAGACGAAGAAGCCAATCATCACGACATAGACGACCATGATCAGGGGGCTGAACCACCACGGGAAGAAGTCCAGGTAGCCGGTGCTTCCGGTGGTCAGGTAGGCGACGTGGCCGGGCAGGCTGGCGGTGACGTAGACCGTGATGATCCAGTAGCCGACCCGGCGCGCCGGCGCCGTCAGGTCATAGGTGGCGAAGACGGCCTTGCGGCGGGCGATCAGCGCGATCGAGCAGAACAACATCAGCGCGAACAGGCAGAAGTCCACCGGCCGGCTGACGATGTCTGCGACCGTCGAACTGCCGGTGAGCAGATGGCGTGACGCGTTGATCAGGTGGATGGTGAAGCCGGCCGTCAGCAGCATCGGGACGAACGTCTCGATCTTCCAGGTACTTCTCATCGGGGGTCTTCCGGGTCGTGGCGTAATGAAGCCAGCGCTGCGGCGACGCGTTCCATGGCCGGGCCGGGCAGCTCGGCGGCGGTCGCGATGGCCATGTCGACCCGCTGGGCGCTGGTCTCGTCGATCAGGTCGCGGCCGGCCTCGGAGAGGGTGAGCGTGCGGCTACGCCGGTCCTCGGGATCTTCGGTGCGCGCCACCAGGCCCTGGTCGACCAGGGTGGAGACCGCCCGGCTGGCTGCGACCAGACCGATGTCCAGCAGCTTGGCGATATCACCAACCCGCAGGGTGCCGTGCTTGTCGATCAGGTGCAGCGCCGCCAGCTCGGCGATGCTGAGCTGTAGGTCCTTCAGCGAGCGCGACAGCCCCACGATCAGTGAGGTGAACATCGCCCGCATGAACGTCTCGATGTTGTTCACCGGCGGTTGAGCATCGGCCATGATGCTTACGGTAGAGAAACTATTTCAATCACGCAATAGTCACTGTAGTGAAACCAGGCCCGAGGCGGCGGCGGCGCGGTCCCGGAGATCGGCCCGTGCTGCGCCGCAGATCTACGTCAGCTCATCGCTATTCGGATGTTCTTGGTCTGCAGGAACTCGTGCAGCCCTTCGACGCCCCCGGTCCGCCCGAACCCGCTCTGTTTGTAGCCACCGTAGGGACCTTGTGGCGCGATGTCGCTGATGCTGTTGATCCATACGGATCCGGACTCGAGGCGTCGGGCCACCCGGTGTGCGCGCGAAAGGTCACGGGTGTGCACGAAGGCGTTCAGTCCGTAGCGCGAGTCGTTCGCGATCCGAACAGCCTCTTCCTCGTCACGGAATCGGATCAAGGACACGACAGGACCGAATGTTTCGGTCTGGGCCAGCATCGAGCTGTTGTCCACGTCGCCGAAGACGGTGGGCTCGATGTAGTACCCCGCCGCCAGCTCACCGCCGATCCGGCCGCCTCCGACGAGGAGCTGACCGGCGCCGGTGCCGGCCGCGTCACCGATGGCTCCGAGGATGCGCGCCACGGCGGACTCGGTGACCACCGGACCGAAGACGACCGTGGGATCGAGCGGATCACCGATGTTCGCCGACTCGATGACGGCGAGGAGCTTCTCGGTGAAGGCGTCGTACACCGACTCGTGCACGAGCAGCCGACTCGCGCAGGCGCAGCTCTGCCCGGATTGCATCAGCGGACCTTGATGGGCGGAAAGTACCGCAGCCGTGTCGAGGTCGGCGTCGGGGAAGACGACGGCGGCGGACTTGCCGCCCAGTTCGGTGACCACCGGGGTCAGATTGTCGGCGGCGGCCTTGACGACTGCACGCGCCGTGACCTCTCCGCCGGTGAAGTGCAGCTTGCGTACGCCGGGATGGCGCACCAGCGCCTGTCCTCCGGCTGCGTCGGCGGGCACGACGTTGACCAGGCCAGGTGGCAGACCTGCCTGCACACACAGGTCGCCGAACCGCAACGCTGCCATCGGCGCCAGCTCGGAGGGCTTGAACACGACCGCGTTTCCCGCCGCCAGTGCCGGGGCGACGCAGGACGCGGCAACCGCCAACGCGCCGTTCCACGGGGCGATGACGCCGACGACACCGTAGGGCTCCCGTTCGACCAGGTTGACGTCGAAGGAGCCGTGGACGGCGGTGTTGGCGCCGTGGATCTTGTCGGCGTAGCCGGCGAAGTGTCGCAGAAAACGCTGCAGGAGCAGTGCCGTGCCGGCGAACGCGATCGGTACCGCGTAGTCGTGGACGTTGAGCACGGCGAGTTCGTCGAGGTGTTCGCCGACCAGATCGGCGAGATCGAACATCAGGTCGCGACGGATGTCGACGGTCAGTGCTGCCCATTCGCGTTGGGCTTCGGCTGCGACGGCCACCGTGTGGTCGATCTCGGTCGCGCCGGCGAGGGTGACCGTGGCGTTCACCGCCCCTGTCGCCGGATAGATGTGGTCGTGCGGTGGCAGCGAGGAGGTGGTGACGCGCTCGCCGCCGATGAGCATCCCGACGGGGGCACTCGGC
>JAXHTL010000193.1:0-8982 GCA_034190095.1 Actinomycetota bacterium | reverse complement strand
TCCTCGACATCGGCTACCTGCAGCCCGAACCGGACGACTTCACCATCACCACCGCCGGTGTCGACGACGAGATCACCACCACGGCGGGCCCGCAGCTGGTGGTGCCGGTGCTCAACGCCCGTTTCGCGCTCAACGCCGCCAACGCCCGGTGGGGATCGCTCTACGACGCGCTGTACGGCACCGACGTCATCTCCGAAGACGACGGAGCAGAGCCGGGAACCAGCTACAACCCGGTGCGCGGCGACAAGGTGATCGCCTACGCCCGGCGCTTCCTCGACGGCGCCGCCGCGCTCGAATCGGGCTCCTGGGCCGACATCACCGGGCTGCGGATCGACGATCAGGACGGCGCCGGTGTGCTCACCGCGACGCTCGACGACGGCGGCACCGTCGGACTGGCCGCGCCCGAGCAGTTCGTCGGCTATCACGGTGAGGCCGACTCGCCGACAGCGGTGTTGCTGGTCAACAACGGGCTGCACCTCGAGATCCTCGTCGACCCCGACTCCCCCATCGGCTCGACCGACAAGGCCGGCATCAAGGACGTGGTGCTCGAGTCCGCGATCACCACGATCATGGATTTCGAGGACTCCGTGGCCGCCGTCGATGCCGACGACAAGGTCGTCGGCTACCGCAACTGGCTGGGCCTCAACCGCGGCGACCTGACCGAGGAGGTCAGCAAGGGCGACAAGACCTTCACCCGGGTGCTCAACGAGGACCGCGTGTACACCGGCGCGAACGGCGCAGAGGTGACCCTGCCCGGGCGCAGCCTGCTGTTCGTGCGCAATGTCGGGCATCTGATGACCAACGACGCCATCGTGTTCGGCGCCGACGGCCAGGACGGTGCCGAAGTCCCCGAGGGCATCCAGGACGCGCTGTTCACCAGCCTGATCGCCATCCACGGGCTGCGCGACGGTTCGGACAACGACGGCGCCAACGGACCGCTGGTCAACAGCCGCACCGGTTCGATCTACATCGTCAAGCCCAAGATGCACGGCCCCGACGAGGTGGCGTTCACCTGCGAGCTGTTCAGCCGCGTCGAGGACGTGCTGGGGCTGCCGCAGAACACCCTCAAGGTCGGCATCATGGACGAGGAACGCCGCACCACGGTGAACCTCAAGGCCTGCATCAAGGCCGCCGCGGACCGCGTGGTGTTCATCAACACCGGGTTCCTGGACCGCACCGGCGACGAGATCCACACCTCGATGGAGGCCGGGCCGATGATCCGCAAGGGGGCGATGAAGTCCACCGACTGGATCAAGGCATACGAGAACCAGAACGTCGACATCGGCCTGGCGACCGGGTTCTCCGGGCGGGCGCAGATCGGTAAGGGCATGTGGGCGATGACCGAGCTGATGGCCGACATGGTCGAGCAGAAAATCGGCCAGCCCAAGGCCGGCGCCACCACCGCGTGGGTGCCCTCACCGACCGCGGCGACCCTGCACGCGATGCACTACCACGAGGTCGACGTGTACGAGGTGCACGCCGAACTCGCCGGCAAGAAGCGCTCCACCGTCGACGAGCTGCTGACGATCCCGCTGGCCAAGGAGCTGGCATGGGCACCCGAGGAGATCCGCGAGGAGGTCGACAACAATTGCCAGTCGATCCTCGGCTACGTGGTCCGCTGGATCGACGCCGGCGTGGGGTGCTCCAAGGTGCCCGACATCCACGATGTCGCGCTGATGGAGGACCGGGCCACCCTGCGGATCTCCAGCCAGCTGCTGGCCAACTGGCTGCGCCACGGCGTCATCACCGAGGACGACGTCAAGGCCAGCCTGCGCCGGATGGCCGCGGTGGTCGACGAGCAGAACGCCAAGGACCCGGAGTTCCGCCCGATGGCAACGGATCCGGAGAACAGCATCGCGCTGCAGGCCGCCCAGGAACTGATCCTCGCCGGCGGCGAGCAGCCGAACGGCTACACCGAGCCGATCCTGCACCGCCGCCGTCGAGAGTTCAAGGCAGCTAGTAACATTGGCTGACGCGGCGCGCTGCGCGCCGACGGCGGTCACGGGCGACGTGGTGGCGGACTCGGCGAACGACACGGACAGAGGCACGGGCAGAGGCGTGGGTAGGGGCATGGGTAGGCATGGGTAGACATAGCCTTCCCGACCCGGACGAGCCCTCCGAGCAGTCCGAGGAGCCGCCGACCGAGCGGTTCGGTTTCGACGCCGACTCGACGGGTGCCGGTGAATCCGATTCCGGCGGTGCCGGTGACCGTGACGAGCCCACCGGTGTCGAGGGCGAGCGCCGCGACAGCATCTACGAAGCCGGCGACCACGGCGACGAGTTCGGCTATCTGGCCGCGCCGCCGGCGCAGACACCACCACCTCCCCCGCCGCCGCGGGGAGGCCGGCCGCAACACGGCGGCGACTGGGAGGGCGGCGAGTGGACCGGCAGCCACCGCGCGGTCACCCCGGCCCGACGCAGCGTCAGCATCGGCGTGATCGTCGCCCTGGTCAGCGTCGTCGTCGCGGTGGGCGCGGTCATCGCCTGGCGCTTCTTCGGCGATGCACTGTCCGACCGGTCCAACGTCGCGGCCGCACGGTGCGTCGAGGGCGAGGTATCGGTGTCGGTCGTGGCCGATCCGGCCATCGCCGAACCCGTGACGACCCTGGCGCAGCGCTACAACGAGAACGCCGACCCGGTCGGTGACCGCTGCGTCAACGTCACGGTGCTGCCGGCCGACTCCGACCAGGTACTCAACGGATTCACCGGTGAGTGGTCGCCCGACCTGGGTAAGCGTCCGGCATTGTGGATCCCGGCCAGTTCGGTGTCGGCGGACCGGTTGGAGGCCGCCACCGGAGCCCAGACCGTCAGTGACAGCCGCTCCCTGGTGACCTCGCCGGTGGTGCTGGCCGTCCCGCCCGCGCTGCAGGCCGTCCTGGGCGACCAGAACTGGGGAACCCTGCCGGGCCTGCAGACCGACCCCGCCGGCCTGGACAAACTCGGCCTGCTGGGATGGGGCGGGTTGCGACTGGCGATGCCACTGTCTCAGGACAGCGACGCCTCGTATCTCGCGGCCGAGGCCGTGGCGGCCGCGACCGCTCCGCCGGGCGCCCCCGCCACGGCCGGGCTGGGGGCCGTCAGCACGCTGCTGGCCGCCGGGCCGGACCTGGGCGACACCGACGCCGCGACCGCCCTGGACGCGATGCTGGACGTCCCCGATCCGTCCGCAGCGCCGGTGCACGCGGTGGTGACCACCGAGCAGCGGCTGTTCCAGCGGTCCACCGACCTGCCCGACGCGTCCTCGGAGCTGGCGTCCTGGCTTCCGCCCGGCCCGACGGCGATCGCGGACTTCCCGACCGTGCTGCTCGACGGTGACTGGCTGTCCGAGGAACAGGTCACCGGGGCCAGTGAGTTCGCCCGGTTCCTGCGAAAGCCCGAACAGCTCGCCGACTTCGCCGGTGCCGGTTTCCGGGTCGAGGGAACCGACCCACCGGCCAGCGACGTCGTCGATTTCGGTCCGCTGTCCGAGCCGCTCAACGTCGGGGACGGCGCCCTGCGCGCCAGCATCGCCGACACGCTGGCGGCCCCGGCGCAGAGCCCGACCGTGACGATCATGCTCGACCAGTCGATGTCCGCCGACGAAGGCGGGCAGTCGCGGCTGGGCAACGTCGTCGATGCACTGACCGCCCGCCTGCAGGCGCTGCCGCCGGATTCCGCGGTGGGGTTGTGGACGTTCGACGGGGTCGCCGGCCGCTCCGAGGTCAGCACCGGCCCGCTGGCCGAACCGGTGGACGGTCGTCCCCGTTCCGAGGTGTTGACCGCCGACCTGGAGGCCCAGACCGCATCCGATGGCGGAGCGGTGTCGTTCACCACGCTGCGGCTGGTCTATACCGAAGCCTCGGCGAATTTCCGCGAGGGACAGCCCAACTCGGTGCTGGTGATCACCGCCGGCCCGCACACCGACCAGACGCTGGGCGGCGAGGGGCTGCAGCAGTACATCAGCGGCGCCTTCGACCCGGCCCGCCCGGTGGCCGTGAACGTCATCGATTTCGGCGATGACTCCGATCGCGGCACCTGGGAGGCGGTCACGCAGACAACCGGGGGCAGCTACGTCAACCTGGCGACCTCCGACGCGCCCGAGCTCACGGCGACGATCACCGACATGCTGTCCTGACCGGCCGCCGGTGGGCCCGGGCGCGTGGGGCGCGGGCTCAGGCGAAAGCCTCCACCGGCGGGCACGAACAGACCAGGTTGCGGTCGCCGTAGGCCCCGTCGATCCGGCGCACCGGCGGCCACGCCTTCGGCCGGAACGCCGTGCCGAGCGGGTAGGCCGCCTGCTCCCGGGAGTACGGGTGGTCCCAGTCCGCAGTGAGCAGGCACTCCGCCGTGTGGGGGGCGCCCACCAGGGGGTTGTCGTCAGCCGGCCACGCACCCGAACCGACCTGGTCGATCTCGGCCCGGATGGCGATCATCGCCTCGCAGAAGGCATCGACCTCGGCCAGCGACTCGCTCTCGGTCGGCTCCACCATCAACGTCCCGGCGACCGGGAAACTCATCGTCGGGGCGTGGAAACCGTAGTCGGCCAGACGCTTGGCGACGTCGTCGACGGTGACACCGGTGTCCTTGGTGATCGCGCGCAGGTCGAGGATGCACTCGTGGGCCACCATGCCGTGCTCACCGGTGTAGAGCACCGGGTAGTACTCGTCGAGGCGGCGGGCGATGTAGTTCGCCGAGGCGATGGCCACCAGGGTCGCCGACCGCAGGCCCTGCGCGCCCATCATCCGGATGTAAGCCCAGGTGATCGGCAGTATGGAGGCCGACCCGTAGGGGGCGGCCGACACGGTGCGGGTGTCGCCGAGTTCGTCGGCCAACGGGTGCCCGGGCAGGAATGGGGCCAGGTGTGACCGCACCGCCACCGGTCCGACTCCGGGGCCGCCGCCGCCGTGCGGGATGCAGAACGTCTTGTGCAGGTTCAAATGGCTCACGTCGCCGCCGAACCGGCCCGGACGCGCCAACCCCACCAACGCGTTGAGGTTCGCGCCGTCGACATACACCTGGCCGCCGGCATCGTGCACGGCCGCGCAGATGTCGGCGACGTCCTGCTCGTACACCCCGTGGGTGGAGGGATAGGTGATCATCAGCGCCGAGAGCCGATCCGCGTACTGGCTCACCTTGGCGCGCAGGTCGTCGAGGTCGACGTCACCGTTGGTGCGGCACCCCACCACGACCACCTTCATCCCGACCAGCGCCGCCGAAGCCGCGTTGGTTCCGTGCGCGCTGGACGGGATCAGGCACACGTCGCGCCCGGTCTCGCCGCGCTGGGCGTGATACGCCTGGATCGCCAACAGCCCCGCGTACTCGCCCTGCGATCCGGCGTTGGGCTGCAGGGACACCTCGTCGTAGCCGGTCATGCCGGTGAGCCAGGACTGCAGGTCGGCGATCAGGCGGCGCAACCCGGGAGTGTCCGAAGCCGGCGCGAACGGATGCTGGCGCGCGAACTCCGGCCAGGTGATGGCCTCCATCTCGGCTGCCGCATTGAGCTTCATCGTGCACGAGCCGAGCGGAATCATGCTGCGGTCCAGCGCGATGTCCTTGTCGGCCAGCGAGCGCAGATAGCGCATCATGTCCGTCTCGGTGCGGTAGCGGGTGAACGCCGGATGGGTCAGGAACGGTGAGGTGCGGGTGGCGATGTCGGCTCCGAAGCGGTCAGCGGGGTCCGTGGCCGGCGGCACGCCGAACGCCTCGAGGACCGCCGCGACATGCGCGTCGGTGGTCGTCTCGTCACAGGCCACCGACACGTGATCGGCGTCGACCCGCCAGATGTTGATACCGCGTTGTTTGACCGCGTCGGTGAGCTCACCGGCCCGCCCGGGCACCCTGGCGAGCACCGTGTCGAAGAACGCGTCATGCACGATCTCGACCCCACCGGTGGACAGGGCGCCCGCCAGCGCCCGCGCGTGCCCGTGCACACGTCGTGCGATCGCGCGCAGCCCGGCCGCACCGTGGTAGCTCGCGTACATCGCGGCCATCACCGCGAGCAGGACCTGCGCGGTGCAGATGTTGCTGGTGGCCTTGTCGCGGCGGATGTGTTGTTCACGGGTCTGCAGGGCCAGCCGATAGGCCGATGTCCCGTCCGCGTCCTTGGAGACCCCGACCAACCGGCCCGGCAACTGGCGGGCGTGTTTGGCGTGCACGGCCAGGTAGCCGGCGTGCGGGCCGCCGAATCCCATTGGCACCCCGAAACGTTGGGTCGTACCGAACGCGACGTCGGCGCCGATGTCGCCCGGCGGGGTGATCATGGTCGAGGCCAGCAGGTCGGCGCCGACGGCCACCAGCGCGCCGCGCTCGTGGGCCTGTGCGATGAGATCGCTCCAGTCGACGACGGCGCCGCTGGCGCCGGGCAGCTGGGTGATCACCCCGAAGAAGTCGCCCTCGGGCAGTCCGTCTCGCAGATCAGCGGTGACGATCTCGATTCCGAGCGGCTCGGCGCGGGTCGCCAGCACGGCGGCGGTCTGCGGGTAGATGTCGGCATCGACGGCAAGACGATTCGTCGAGCCGCGCACGGCGCGGTGCATCAGCGTCATCGCCTCGGCGGCCGCGGTCCCCTCGTCGAGCATCGAGGCGTTGGCGACCTCCAGGCCGGTCAGGTCGGTGACCATCGTCTGGAAGTTCAGCAGTGCCTCGAGCCTGCCCTGGCTGATCTCGGGCTGATACGGGGTGTAGGCGGTATACCAGGCGGGGTTCTCCAGGATGTTGCGGCGCAACACCGGAGGGGTGAACGTATCGAAGTAGCCCTGGCCGATCATCGAGACCGCGACCGTGTTCGAGTCGGCCAGCGCCCGCAACTCGGCCAGCGCTTCGGCCTCCGACGCCGCGGGCGGCAGGTGCTCCAGTCCGGGAGCCAGCCCTGCCGGCGTCAGCGCATCGAGAATGCCCGCCGGAAGGGCCTTGGCCGCCAGCTCGTCGAGGGTAGGCACCCCGATGGTGCTGAGCAGGGTGTCGACGGCCGCGCCGTCCGGCCCGATGTGACGGTCGACGAACGTGAGCTCGGGACGGGTTTCGTGGTGATCGGACACTGGTGACATCTCCCGACGAGTGCCGCGGGCGCGAGGAGCGCAGGCGAACCGGCTCCTCCCCCTCTGTCGTCGACCCGGACCGGGCGCCTGAGAGATTCGGCCGTGTCGGTGGCGTGCCGCCGATCAGACCTTTCCCCATGGGCGGGTGCGCCGGCGCCGAGGCGTGCGCACCACTTTCCAGAGGCATCGGGGCCTCGCGCGGTCCTGGGGCCTGAGAGGTTGACGGAGAGGTGTTGCTCCTTCGGCGCCCGTGGCTGGCGACCACGGAACTCTCCCGCGTGAGGGCGATGCGTCACCGAGTCTACCCAGGGTTTCCCGGGCGGCAATCCGGTGCTCCATCGCGCACCACCCTGATCGGCTCAGCCGCGCATTACCCTGATCGGCTCAGCCGCGCATTACCCTGATCGGCTCAGCCGCGCATTACTCTGATCGGCTCAGCCGATCTTGCGGTCGCGGTGCTTCCGCCGGGAGGCCAGTTCGTCCTCGGGAGCCGAAATCGACTCGCCGCCGTCGGCGCGTTCGCCGGGGAAGTCGGCGATCGCGCCGGTCAGCTCACGCATCGCACCCGACACCGCGATCCCGAACACACCCTGGCCGCCCTGGAGCAGATCGACCACTTCCTCGGCCGAGGTGCACTCGTAGACGGTGGTGCCGTCGGAGAACAGTGTGATGTTGGCCAGATCCTGCACACCGCGCTGCCGCAGGTGATCCACGGCGACCCGGATGTTGTGCAGTGAGATACCGGTGTCGAGCAGCCGCTTGACGATCTTGAGGACCAAGATGTCCTTGAACGAGTACAGCCGCTGGCTGCCGGAACCCGCGGCTCCCCGGATCGAGGGCACCACCAGTGAGGTGCGCGCCCAGTAGTCCAGCTGGCGATAGGTGATCCCGGCGATCTGGCAGGCGCTGGGCCCGCGGTAACCGACCAACTCGTCGGGTACCGAATCGTCGGGGAAGAGCCCGCCCTGGACCGGCTCACTGGCTACCCGGGGAGTGTCCGCCTGCGGGGAGCCGGTATCCAGATCCAGTTGCTCCTGGCGTGGCGTGTCTCCCACTTGTCGAATCCTCTCGCCGATCGAACCCGCGTCCGTGACCTGCGTGGGCGCACGTGTACACAGCCCCTGTGAACTGCCCTGTGAACTCTGTTCGAGCATACGCCGGAGAGCTATCCCTGACTGCCCGTCGGGACCAAGTATGGCTGCCCGATCACCACCGCGAGGAAACACGCCCGCGTGTCGAGTCGGACGAGACGCATCCGTGACCAATCGGCGCGCCGGCGTCGGTGCCGGTCAGGTCGCCTTGAAGTCGTCCGGCGACACGCTGTCGAGGAACTCCTTGAACTTCTCCACCTCGTCCTCGCGCACCGTGCCGTCGGCTTCGTCGTCGGTCTCGTCGGGGATCAGCAGACCCGCCTCGGCCAGCACCGCCTCCTCGACGTAGATCGGCACCCCGACGCGCAGTGCGATGGCCACCGAGTCCGACGGGCGGGCCGAGACCTTGATATCGCGGTCGAAGATCAGATCCGCGTAGAAGGTGCCCTCCTGCAGATCGACGATCCGCACCTCTTTGAGCGAATGGCCAAGCGCAGCAATGACATCTCGGAAGAGATCGTGCGTCAGCGGCCGGGGTGGCTCCACCCCCTGCTGCTCCAGGGCGATGGCGGCGGCCTCCGACTGCCCGATCCAGATCGGCAGATAGCGGTCGCCGTTGGACTCCCGCAACAACAGGACGGGCTGGTTGCGGGGCTGCTCAACGCGAATGCCGACCACACGAACCTCACCCATTTGTGCCTACCCTCCGCACCGGTGTGTTGCTACTTCTCATCCAGCCGACCAAGGCCGGACATGACAGGAAACCCGTCACGGCGAGTCTAGTCCTCAGCGATCGAGAACGTCGCGCACGGCCGACTTGATCAATGACGTGTGCAAGGTGATCGCCAGCGCGGCCACCTCTCGCGCCAGCTCAT
>JAXHTL010000192.1:0-9162 GCA_034190095.1 Actinomycetota bacterium | reverse complement strand
GCGACGGTGGATGGCTGATCGGTAACGGCCTTGACGCCGCGGACACCTGTGAGGGCAGCCTCTGCAACGGTGGCGCCGGCGGGATCCTGTGGGGCAATGGCGGCGACGGCGCCCACGGTGGTAACGGAGGCAACGCCGGCTTCTGGTGGGGTAGCGGCGGCGACGGTGGCGATGGTGATGATGCCACGTACTTCGCAAATGGTGAGCTTGACGACGCGGCGACCGACGGCGGCAACGGCGGTGGCGGCTCTTTGTTCGGCAATGGCGGTAACGGTGGAACCGGAGGTGCGGACACAGGTCCTAACGACTCCTTCGGTGGAAATGGCGGTCGCGGTGGCGACGGAGGCTGGAGCGGTTTCGCCGGCAACGGTGGCGCCGGCGGCTACGCGTACTCGCCGAATGCGAATGCCACCGGTGGTCGGGGCGGTGCCGGCGGCGACACCTGGTTCGGCAACGGCGGTGTCGGCGGCGTCGGCGGCGAGGGTGAAGCCGAGTTCGACCAGTCAACCGGGTATGGCGGTAACGGTGGCCGCGGCGGACACTCCTATTTCAACGCCTCCGGCGACGGCGGTGACGGCGGGCAGGGTACAGGACAGGGCTTGGCCAATGCCGAAGGTGGCAACGGTGGTGCCGGTGGAACGACCAATGTCGGCGGCTCCGGAGCCGGTGGTGACGGTGGCGGCGCGGTGTCCGAGGACGGCGATGCGAAGGGCGGCAACGGTACTGTCGGTGGAGACGTCTCCGTCTGGGGTAACGCAGGTGACGGCGGCGACGGCGGCGACGCCGAGTCAACCGGCGCCGGTGACGCAACGGGCGGTTCGGGTGCCACCGGAGGTGCCGGCGGCATCTTCGTCGGGGACGCCGGTGACGGCGGTGACGGCGGCGACGCTGAATCCGATAGCGGCAACGCAACTGGCGGTGCAGGCGGTAATGGTGCGGACCGGCTAGGCATCGAAGGCTCGATCGAAGACGACAACGTTTCGGTTGACCTCGGTGTCGTTGGTGACGGCGGTGACGGCGGTGACGGCGGCGACGCTGAATCCGATAGCGGCAACGCGACCGGTGGTGCCGGCGGTCGCGGTGGTAACGGTGGCGTGGCCGTCGGCCCAGGTGGCCGCGGTGGCGATGGCGGCAGTGCAGACTCCGGCTCCGGGACCGAAACGCAGGGTGCCGGTGGATCGGGTGGTGCCGGCGGCGTGATCGGTTCCCGCGGCGACAACGGGTCCGACGGCACGAGCACCACACCGTAGTAGGGACATGAGACGGGTTCACCGGCATCGCTGAAGCGGTGCCGGTGAACCCGTTCTTCCATTTTCGGTTATCCATCCGCTTTTGTGCCGCGGATCAAAACCTTTGACGGGGTAGCGATCTGAAGGAATTCGGAGCGGGCTATGATCGCCCGGTGTCGCATTCTGAAACGCCGTCATCCTCGGCAACTCCGTCCTCGTTCAAGCTCGGTGTGGCCGCCTTGGTCGTCGCGGTCGCAGCGCTTGCTATCGCTCTCTGGTCGTTCTTGAGCGCACCCGCCACGGATGAGGACAGCGACTCATCGGCCGCAACCGCTGCCCCTGATCCCGCCGCCCAAGCTGAGGCCAAGGACCGCGTCTGTGGCGCGTTCGATCTGGTGCGTACCGCGGTGTCACTGCAGACCAACGCCAATCTCGGCGAGGATCCGGTGGCCAGGCAGACGGTCGCGGCCAACGCTCGGCTGGCCGCACTCGGCGGGGGCCAGTTCTTGTTGTCCGAACTCTACGGCGAGGTGCCGACAGATATCTCTGACGAAGTCGGTTCGTTCGCCCACAACCTCAGCTATATCGGGATGAGCCAGCTTGCCGGCACGACTCCGGACGATCCGGCTCAAGTGGGTCGGCTCAATGACGCGCAGGCGACAGCTACTCGAATCTCCGAGCTTTGTGGTGCGCCGTAGGGCAGTAGCGCTTCAGGCCGGGACGAACTCGACGCCGGACAAGGCGACGGCGTCGTCCCGGTCGGGCGCGGTGACGGTGGCTGCGTAGCTGCCGTCGAGTTTCCACACGCTGACCGTGAGTGTCTCGCCCGGGAACACCACGCCGGCCATCCGGGCGCCGAACGACTTCAGCTGGCCGACGTCCCCGTCGAGCAGGGTGTCCACCAGGGCCTTGCAGGTCATCCCATAGGTGCACAGCCCGTGCAGGATCGGTCGTGGGAACCCCGCGGCGGCGGCGAAGTCCGGATCCGAATGCAGTGGGTTGCGGTCTCCACACATCCGGTACAGCAACGCCTGGGACGGAGCGGTGGGCACCGAAAGCTCGAGATCGGGGGCGTGGTCGGGAACCGCGGACTGGTTCGAGGGGCCGCGGTCGCCGCCGAATCCGCCCTCGCCGCGGGCGAAGATCGAGCGCTTCTGCGTCCACAGCAGTGTGCCCCCGGGGTCCTTGACCGTCGTCTCCGACCAGATCACCGCAGCCTTGCCCTTGTCCCAGATCTCGGTGAACCGGGTGACCGCGATACCGGTGCCCGACGCCGGAATGGGGCCGGGGACCGTGACCGCTTCGCTGGCGTGCAGCACCTTGGACAACTCGATGTCGATGCCGGGGAACTGCACCGCCGGCGGCTCGGTCATGTGGAAGCTCTGCGCGACGTTGCCGAAGGTGGGCAGCACCTGTGGGGTGTCGTCGGCGAGGTAGCGCAGCTCGCGCTTGTCCATCGGGTCGCCGCCGGCGCCCAGGCCGAGGTGGTAGAGCTGGATGTCACTGCTGGTCCAGGAGAACTCGACCGGATCCAGTTCGGCGCCGATGGCCTCGTCGAGGTTGATGGGCATGGCTCAGTCCTTCCGGGCGAGATGTAGCGCAGCGAGATAGCCGAACGTCATCGCGGGCCCGATGGTGCCGCCCGGACCGGGGTAGGTGTGGCCCATCACCGGTGCGCTGACGTTGCCCGCAGCATAGAGTCCGCCGATCACCGACCCGTCGTCGCGTAGGGCGCGTCCGTCGTTGTCGGTCACGATCCCCCCCTTGGTGCCCAGGTCGCCGGGAACCATCTTGGCCGCGTAGAACGGCGCATGGCTGATCTCGCCGAGATTGGGGTTGGGTTTGTTCGTCGGGTCGCCGTAATACCTGTCGTAGGCGCTCTCGCCGCGCTTGAAGTCCTGGTCGACACCGGTTCGCGCGAAGCCGTTGAAACGCTGGACGGTGGCCGTGAAGGCGTCGAGAGGCAGGCCGGTCTTGGTGGCCAGCTCCTCGATGGTGTCGGCCTTGACGATCACACCGGACTCCATCCACTTCCTCGGGATGCGCTGCCCGGGCTGCAGTCCGGCGAAGATGTAGCGGTCGCGGTACTGCTGGTCGAACACCAGCCAGGCCGGGATGTTCTCGCCGGGGCCCGGCCCTTGACCGTACTGGCCGCCGTACATGTGGTGACAGGCCTCGACGTAGGGCATCGACTCGTTCATGAACCGGTTGCCGGCCATGTTCACGATGATCGAACCCGGCGAGTTGCGTTCCGACAGCGCGAACCACGGCGCCCCGACCAGCGGCACGGTGGGCCCCCACCAGGCGTCTGCCATGACATCCAGTGCCGCACCGAGCTTTTCGGCGGCCAGTATGCCGTCGCCGGTGTTGGCGGCGGCCCCCACGGTCCATTCCGTGGTGATCGGTGCCCGCTGGTACTTCACCCGCATCTGCTCGTTGTGTTCGAATCCGCCACTGCCCAGGATCACCCCGCGCCGAGCCCGGATGAGTTGTGGTTCGGCTGATTCGGAGTCGTCGGTGGCGTGCACGTAGATGCCCCGGACGGCGCCGTCCTCGATGTGCAGGTCGGTCATCGCGGTGTTGAGCAGCACTGGGACACCTGCCTCGCGCAGGCCGATCCGCAGCGGTGCGATCAGTGCCCGGCCCATCCCGACGAGGTTCTTGCCGGTGGCTTGGGCCCACATCGTGCGGGCACCCACCTTCAGACTGCGCAGCAGGCCGCGCGGGTGGCGCTTGAGCTGGTTGAGGCGCACATAGTCCTGCTGCATCACCACCACGTTCAGCGGCACCTTGCCGTACGGGGGTTCGAGCCCCGCGAGGTCGGGCCCCAGCTTCTTGGCGTTGAACGGCTTCGGTTCGACCGAGCGGCCCGAGGCCTTTCCGCCCGGCGTCTCGGGGTAGTAGTCCGAGTAGTTCGGCACCCAGCACAGCTTCAGCGGCGAGTGCTTCAGCACGAACGACAGCATCTCGGGGCCACGCTGCAGGTAGGTGTCGATCTTGTCGGCCGGCACCACGTCGCCGATGATCGAATGCAGGTACGTGCGGGCGGCCTCGGCGGTGTCCTCGACGCCGTCGCGGCGCAGGACCTCGTTGTTGGGGATCCACACGCCGCCACCCGACCGCGCAGTGGAACCGCCATAGTGCTGGGCCTTCTCAACGACTACTGTCGAGAGTCCCTGGTGGGCGGCGGTGAGTGCGGCGACCATGCCGGCGGCGCCACTGCCCACCACGACCACGTCGTACACCTGTCCAGTCATGTAGAACACGTTATAGAATTGCCCGGCCAGCTAACAACTGGCCCGGTCAGAAATACGAGGGGAATTCATCAGATGCTCCGTGATGAGGTCCGGGAAAAGCTCGCCGCCGAGCTCACGCAGGCCGAGCGCAGCCGGGTTCCGATCGCACCGTTGACCGACGGCAACCCCGATATCGACGTGGTCGACGCCTACGAGATCCAGTTGATCAACATCCGGCAGCGGGTCGCCGACGGGGCCCGGGTGGTCGGGCACAAGGTGGGCCTGTCCTCGGAAGCGATGCAGAAGATGATGAACGTCGACGAACCCGACTACGGGCACCTCCTCGACGACATGCAGGTCTTCGAGGACGTCCCGGTGCGGTCGGATCGATATCTCTACCCGCGCGTCGAGGTCGAGGTCGGTTTCGTGTTGGCCGACGATCTGCCCGGAGCCGGATGCACCGAGGACGACGTGCTGGCCGCGACCGCCGCGTTCGCCCCGTCGATCGAACTCATCGACACCAGGATCACCAACTGGCAGATCAAGCTCTGCGACACGATCGCCGACAACGCCTCGTCGGCCGGCTGGGTGCTCGGGCAGTCCCGGGTTTCACCCAAGGACGTCGACATCAAGAACATCGACGCCGTGCTGACCAACAACGGCGAGGTCGTGGCCAAGGGCCGCAGTGACGCGGTGCTCGGCAACCCCGTCACCGCGGTCGCCTGGCTGGCCCGCAAGGTGGAGAGCTTCGGGGTGCGGCTGAAGGCCGGCGACATCGTGCTTCCCGGATCGTGCACTCGTGCGATAGATGCACCTCCGGGCAGCCACTTCGTCGCCGACTTCACCGGGTTGGGTTCAGTACAACTCAGTTTCGAATAAGGAGCCGCTCATGGCTGACAAGAAGTCTGTGGCCATCGTCGGGTCGGGCAACATCAGCACCGACCTGCTGTACAAGTTGCTGCGTTCGGAGTGGCTCGAGCCGCGCTGGATGATCGGTATCGACCCGGAGAGCGAGGGTCTGGCGCGGGCCCGCAAGCTCGGCCTGGAAACCTCGCACGAAGGGGTGGACTGGCTGCTGAACCAGTCCGAGAAGCCCGACATGGTGTTCGAGGCGACCAGTGCGTATGTGCACCGCGACGCGGCGCCGCGCTACGCCGAGGCGGGAATCCGCGCGATCGATCTGACCCCCGCCGCGGTCGGCCCCGGGGTGATCCCGCCGGCGAACCTGCGCCAGCATCTGGATGCCCCCAACGTCAACATGGTGACCTGCGGCGGCCAGGCCACCATCCCGATCGTGCACGCCGTGTCCCGGGTGGTCGAGGTGCCCTACGGGGAGATCGTGGCGTCGGTGTCGTCGGCGTCGGCCGGCCCGGGAACCCGCGCCAACATCGACGAGTTCACCAAGACCACCAGCGCCGGCGTGCAGAACATCGGCGGCGCCAAGCGCGGTAAGGCGATCATCATCCTCAACCCGGCGGATCCGCCGATGATCATGCGCGACACGATCTTCTGCGCGATCCCCGAGGACGCCGACCGCGACGCGATCGCGCAGTCCATCCGCGACGTCGTCGCCGAGGTGCAGACCTACGTGCCCGGTTACCGGTTGCTCAACGATCCGCAGTTCGACGATCCGTCGATGAACTCGGGCGGTCAGGCGCTGGTCACCACATTCATCGAAGTGGAGGGTGCGGGCGACTATCTGCCGCCCTACGCTGGAAACCTGGACATCATGACCGCCGCGGCCACCAAAGTGGGCGAGGAGATCGCCAAGAAGATGGCCGGAGCGAGCCTTTCGACGACAGGAGGCCAATCATGAGCGGCACCGACGGCGTCTACTTCAACCCGGTCTGGGATGTCCGGATGACGGACACCTCGTTGCGTGACGGGTCGCATCACAAGCGCCATCAGTTCAGCAAGGACGAGGTGCACGCGATCGTCGCGGCACTCGACGCGGCCGGGGTGCCCGTCATCGAGGTCACCCACGGCGACGGACTGGGCGGATCGAGCTTCAACTACGGCTTCTCCAAGACCCCGGAGCAGGAACTGATCAAACTGGCCGCCGAGACGGCCAAGGAGTCCAAGATCGCCTTCCTGATGCTGCCCGGGGTGGGCACCAAGGAGGACATCAAGGAAGCGCAGAACAACGGCGGGTCGATCTGCCGGATCGCCACCCACTGCACCGAGGCCGACGTGTCGATCCAGCATTTCGGGCTGGCCCGCGAACTCGGCCTGGAGACGGTCGGCTTCCTGATGATGAGCCACACCATCCCGCCGGAGAAGCTGGCCGCCCAGGCGCGCATCATGGCCGACGCCGGGTGCCAGTGCGTCTATGTGGTCGATTCGGCCGGCGCGCTGGTGCTCGAAGGGGTCCGCGACCGGGTGCAGGCGTTGGTCGCCGAACTCGGATCGGATGCTCAAGTTGGCTTTCATGGCCACGAGAACCTCGGGCTCGGGGTGGCCAACTCGATCGAGGCCGTGCGTGCGGGCGCCAAGCAGATCGACGGGTCGTGCCGCCGGTTCGGTGCCGGTGCGGGCAATGCCCCGGTGGAGGCGCTGATCGGGGTCTTCGACAAGATCGGCGTCAAGACCGGCATCGACTTCTTCGACATCGCCGACGCCGCCGAAGAGGTGGTCGCCCCGGCGATGCCGGCCGAATGCCTGCTCGACCGTAACGCTCTGATCATGGGTTACTCCGGCGTGTACTCGAGCTTCCTCAAGCACGCCATCCGCCAGTCGGAACGTTACGGGGTGCCCGCGCATCAGCTGCTGCACCGGGCCGGGCAGCGCAAGCTGATCGGCGGTCAGGAGGACCAGCTGATCGACATCGCCCTGGAGATCAAGCGCGAGATGGACTCGGCTTCGGCCTAGCCATTTTCATTTGGCGCCGGCGCTGAGCCGATACGCTGGCGGGCGCGACCGGTAGGTCGTTGACAACGTTGTCAACCGTGGGGGTTTTCCATGACCGCGTCTGTTTCGAACGTTCGCCGTGGCCTGTTGAGCGTGCTCGCCGGCGGTGCGCTGGTGTTTGGCCCGGCGGCGATCCTGGCGCCGGTGGCCACCGCTCAGCCCGACTCCGAGCCCGACTGCTCGGCGGCGAACGTGGCCCGCACCGTCAGTGCCGCCACCGCGGCAGAGGGTGACTACCTGGTCGCCAATCCGCCGACCCACTCGCAGCTGTCCAGTATCTCGTCGCAGCCGCAGGATCAGGCCCAGGCCGCCTACAACTCGTTCTTCGAGCAGAACCCGCAGGCCAGGGACGACCTTGCGGCCATTCACCAGCCGGTGAGCACGCTGAACGAGCAGTGTGGCTTCAACGTGACGCCGACCCTGGTGGCCGGGGGTGTGTGGCAGACCGAGCCTCAGACGGCGGCGGGCGTCAACACGCCGAACCTCGACCAGAACGAGGAAGGCACCCCAGCAGGGGTGGAGCCACCGTCCTGAGCACCGGCTGACGGCGGTCCGGGGCCGGTCTGACCTGGGCGGCGTTTGACCGACGGCCCGATGGGCTAGCCACGGTGTACGACCGAAACCGATCGCACACCGTGAGGAGTGTTCTGTCATGACCGCGTCCGTGAGGACCGTGCGACGCACCTTGTTCGGCATGTTCGCCGGTGGCCTGCTCGCGTTCGGCTCGGCGGCGATCATTGCCCCGGTGGCCGGGTTCGAGCCGGCACCGGCCTACGAATACACCAGCGACTACACGACCACCACCGACGCCGGTTGACGATGCGCAACCCGCGCCCGCGCTGACTCGCTGTCAGCGGGTACGGGCATGCTGGGCTGATGGCGACACGAGCCCAGGCGCAGGAAATCCTCGAACAGCTGGCCGGCCCGACAGCACGGCTGCGTGACGACCAGTGGACGGCCATCGAGGCGCTGGTGGTGCAGCGCCGCCGGGCACTGGTGGTCCAGCGCACCGGATGGGGCAAGTCCGCGGTCTACTTCATCGCCGCCAAGCTGTTGCGCGGCGCCGGGCACGGGGCGACGGTCATCGTCTCCCCGCTGCTGGCCCTGATGCGCAACCAGGTGGCCGCCGCCGACCGCGCCGGGGTGCACGCCGCCACCATCAACTCGAGCAATGTCGCGGACTGGTCGGACATCCACGACCGGGTCCGCGGCGGTGAGCTGGACGTCCTGCTGGTCAGTCCGGAGCGGTTGAACAACCCGGACTTCCGCGACGAGGTCCTTCCGGCGCTGGCCCGCGACGCCGGGCTGGTGGTGGTCGACGAGGCGCACTGTGTCTCGGACTGGGGCCACGATTTCCGTCCCGACTATCGGCGCATCCGCACCCTGGTCGCCGAACTGGGCTCCGACGTCCCGGTGCTGGCCACCACCGCCACCGCCAACGACCGCGTGGTCGCCGACGTCGCCGCCCAGCTCGGCGTCGGGGGTTCCGACGACCGGGCAGACACTCTGGTGCTGCGCGGCGGGCTGGACCGGGAATCGTTGCGGCTGTCGGTGGTTCAGGCGGGCAACCCGGCGCAGCGAGCAGCGTGGCTGGCCGCCCACCTCGACGCGCTGCCGGGCTCCGGGATCGTCTACACGCTGACCGTCGCCCAGGCCCACGACGTGGCGGCGCTGCTGCGCGAACACGGACACCAGGTCGCCTCCTACACCGGCGCCACCGAGGCCGCCGAACGCGAACAGCTCGAGGCCGACCTGCTCGACAATCGGGTCAAGGCGCTGATCGCCACGTC
>JAXHTL010000191.1:0-9253 GCA_034190095.1 Actinomycetota bacterium | reverse complement strand
CCTCGCGCGACGACGTCGTCGCGCACTACGCCGAGGTGGCGGGGCGCCAGGTCGACGATCTGGACTACTACCTGGTGCTGGCGAAATGGAAGCTGGCCATCGTGCTCGAGCAGGGCTTCCAGCGGGCGGGCGACGACGAGAAACTGCTGGCGTTCGGCCCGGTGGTGACCGAGCTGATGGCCTCGGCGGCCGACCTGGCCGAGTCGACCGGCTACCGGGGCTAGCGGACGTGCGTGCCGCGGTGTGCCCCGAGTACGGGCCTCCCGACGTCGTGCGGGTCGAGGAGTTCGCGCCGGCGCCGGCGACCGGCAATCAGGTCGGGGTGCGGGTGTCGGCGGCGGCGGTGAACTTCCCCGACGTGCTTCTGGTTGCCGGTACCTATCAGGTCAGCGTGCCCACCCCGTTCGTGCCGGGCAGTGAGTTCGCCGGCGTCGTCGACGAGGTCGGTTCCCCGGCAACGGGCTTCTCCGTCGGCGACCGGGTGTCCGGGACCGCGATGGTGGGCGCCTTCGCCGAACGAGCCGTGGTGGACGCGGCGGCCCTGTCCCCCATCCCCGACGGCGTCGACGACTTCACCGCCGCCGCGTTCGGCGTCGCACACCGCACCGCCTATCACGCGCTGCGCTCGACGGCTCAGGTGCGCGCGGGTGAGGAACTGGTGGTGCTGGGCGCCGGTGGCGGTGTGGGACTGGCCGCCGTCCAGCTCGGCGCCGCGCTGGGAGCGACGGTGACGGCCGTGGCCTCCTCGACCGAGAAGCTGGAGGCGGCAGCGAGTTACGGAGCTGACCGGGTCATCGACCACACCGCCGGGGACCTGCGTGGGGCGCTGCGCGACGCGCTGCCCGACGGGGCCGACGTCGTCATCGACCCGGTCGGCGGGGAACTCAGCGAACCCGCCCTCCGGTCGCTGCGACGCGGCGGACGCTTCGTCACCGTCGGCTTCGCTTCCGGGGTGATTCCGCGCATCCCGTTGAATCTGGTGCTGATCAAAGGGATCACCGTGCTGGGGTTCCAGTTCCAGGACGTCCCAGCCGACGAGTTCGATCGCAACGAGACCGAACTGCGCGAACTGCTGGTGTCCGGGCGGGCGAGACCGCACATCGGCGCGGTGTACGCGCTCGACGACATCGCCGGCGCGCTGCGCCATGTCGGCGACGGTCGTGCCGTCGGCAAGGTACTGGTCGATCTGACCTGAGCCCGCAGGGTGGGCCCCGCGGGCTTCAGCAGATCAGCTGGCCGGGACGAGGTCCGCGGCCACCGAGGCCATCATGCCCGAGCAGAAGGTCTCGGTGTCCTCGACCGGCTCGCCGGCCGCTCCGCACGCCGCGAGCGCCTGCGCCTTGAACGCGCGGGCGGCGGCGCTGAGGCGGTGTTCGACCGAGTCGACGCTGCTGTCCAGTTCGCCGGGCAGCGGCTGGCCCCACAACGTGACCTCGGTGGCGCCCTGCTCCAGCGCGCCGAGCACCCCGGTCCGAACCCGCTCGTCACGACCGAACAGGTCCGCCGAGACCGCGACGGTCTGCGGATGCGGGCGTTCCTCCCACGATGTCAGCACCGACTCCAGATCCAGGGTGGCTGCTCCGAGGATCTCCAGCGGGCGGACGTCTTCGTCGGCGCCGACGAGGACCGTGACATCCCAGCCCGCCATCACCCGGTCGTACAACCAGCCGCCGGCGTTGCGGACCGCGTCGAGCACCGTCGGCGCCACCACGTCGAGTCGGTACCTCATATCGACGTGGGCTCCGGATTTGTCCCTTCCAGTTCCCTGGCCAGCGAGTCCGCGTACGCCTTGAACACCTCGGTCAGCGGGATTGATGGATCGAGCAACCATAGGGTCTCCATTCCGTTGATGAAGGCGAGAATCTCGACGGCCTTGTTTGCGGCGTCGAAGTCGTTGCGGTAGTCACCGGTGCGCTGGCCGCGTTCGATGATCGCCGTGATGATGTCGGCGGCGTCGCGGTAGCGCTTGTGCAGCCGGTCGTGCAGCGGTGCGTCGGGGGCGATGTTCTCGGCGAGCAGGACGGTGAACGTGCCGGCCAGCTCGGGGGCACGCTGGAAACGCTCCGGCACCCGGCTGATCTCGGTGATCAGGTCACCGCTGCGGTAGTCCGCATGGATGGCGTCGTCGGCGTCGCGCGCGTCGAGCACCGCGTTGAGCAGCTGCTCCTTGGACTCGAAATGGTGCAACAGGCCGGCGGGGGTGACACCGGCCTCCTTGGCGATCTGGGCCAGTGAGGTGTTGCGCCATCCGTTGCGGGCGAGCAGCCGCTCGGCCACGCCCAGGATTCGCTGCCTGCGGTCCTCACCCTTGGCGAACAGGGTCGCGTACGGCCGCCTGGACGACTCCAGCGCGGCGGTGGGCTCGGGGGCTGACACTCGACTCCTTCGGCTTGAACCAACCTAGTGAACACACAGTAGGTAGGTTTGGCCGCTGTGACAAGGGTCTCACCGAAACTAGGTCTGGATCGCTGTCACAGCGCAGGTCAGCGTGGTTTGCCGGGCTGCCATGGAACGGACATCGCGCGGCAACCGGAGCCTGTCGCTGCGTCCGGGCACCGCGTCGGGTCATCTCGACAGGTCGTCACGGCCGGCGACGACGCGTGAGGGCTGAGGCTGATGTGGCTGGTGTGGCGGGTCTACAACCCGAGCGACTTGGCGATGATCACCTTCATCACCTCGCTGGTGCCGGCGTAGATCCGGGCCACGCGGGCATCGGTGTACAGCCGGGCGATCGGATACTCCATCATGTAGCCGTAGCCGCCGAACAACTGCAGGCAGCGATCGACCACCCGCTGCTGCATCTCGGTGCAGAACAGCTTCACCCGGGCCGCATCGGGCCCGGACAGCTCACCCTCGACGTGCAGGGCCACCGCACGGTCGAGCATCGCCTGGGCGGCCTCCACCTCCGTCGAACAGGCCGCGAGCTCGAACTTGGTGTTCTGGAACGAGGCCACCGGCGTACCGAACGCCGTGCGGTTCTGGGTGTAGTCGATGGCCGCGGCAATGGCCGAGCGGGCCTGCGCCACCGACCCGACCGCCACCGTCAACCGCTCCTGGGCCAGGTTGTGCCCCAGATAGCCGAACGCCTCGTCGACCTCGCCCAGCACGTTGGCGGCGGGCACCCGGACGTCGACGAACGACAGCTCGGCGGTGTCCTGCACCTTGCAGCCCATCTTCTCCAGCTCGCGGCCGCGGGTGAAACCCGCCATGCCGTCCTCGACCACCAGCAGGGTCAGCCCCTTGCGCCGGTTGTCCGGATCGGTGGAGGTGCGGGCCACCACGATGACCAGATCGGCCTGCATACCGCCGGTGATGAACGTCTTGGCGCCGTTGACGACGAAGTCGTCCCCGTCCCGGACGGCCGTGGTGCGCATCCCGGCCAGATCCGACCCCGTCCCCGGCTCGGTCATGGCGATGGCGGTCAGCAGCTTCCCCGACGCCAGCCCGGGAAACCACCGGTCGCGCTGTTCGGCGTTGGCGTAGTGCAGGAAGTACGGCAGGATCACCTCGAGCTGGGTGCGCACGGTCGACAGCGTCACCAGGGCCCGGGCGGCCTCTTCCTGCAGCACCACGTTGTAGCGGTAGTCGGGCTGACCACCGCCGCCGTATTCCTCGGGGATCGCCACGCCGAGCATGCCGAGCGACCCCATCTGCTCGAACACCTCGCGCGGCATCCGGCCGCCCTTTTCCCAGAGCGGATAGTCGGGGACGACTTCCTTCTCGACGAAGTCGCGGGCGAGCTCGCGAAACGCCTCGTGGTCCTCGGTGAACAGATCTCTACGCACGTCAGCCTCTCTCGTCGACCTAGGCGATCAGTTCGACCAGGGTGGCGTTGGCGGTGCCGCCGCCTTCACACATGGTCTGCAGGCCGAAACGGATACCGTTGTCCCGCATGTGGTTGACCATCCGCGTCATCAACACCGCGCCCGACGCCCCGAGCGGATGCCCGAGGGCGATCGCCCCACCGAGCGGGTTGAGCTTCTCCTCGGCGGCGCCGGTCTCGGCCAGCCAGGCCAACGGCACCGGCGCGAATGCCTCGTTCACCTCGTACACCCCCACCTCGTCGAGGCTCACCCCGGATTTGTGCAGCACCTTCTCGGTCGCCGGGATGGGGCCGGTCAGCATCAGCACCGGATCCGCCCCGGTGACCGCGCCGGCGCGGTAGCGCGCGATCGGTGTCAGACCGAGCGACACCGCGTTCTCCTCGGCCATGATCAGCAGCGCCGCGGCCCCGTCGGAGATCTGCGACGAGTTGCCCGCATGGATGACGCCGTCCTCCTTGAAGGCCGGTTTGAGGCCGGCGAGCTTCTCGGCTGTCGAGCCCCGGCGGATCCCCTCGTCGGCCGACACGGGGCCGGCGTCGGTCAGCACCGGATGGATCTGGGCGTCGAACGCCCCGGCATCCTGGGCCGCGGCGGCCAACTCGTGCGAGCGGGCGGAGTACTCGTCGAGCCGGGTTCGCGAGAAACCCCATTTCTGCGCGATGAGCTCCGCCGAGATGCCCTGATTGAAGGAGAAATCACCATAGCGGGCAAGGACTTTCGGCCCATACGGCATGCCGGTCGAGCGTGCCGCGCCGAGCGGCACCCGGCTCATCACCTCGACCCCGCCGGCGGCCACGACGTCCTGCTGCCCCGACATCACCGACGCGACGGCGAAGTCGAGGGCCTGCTGGCTGGACCCGCAGGCCCGGTTGACCGTCGTGCCGGGGATGTGCTCGGGCCAGCCTGCGGCCAGCACCGAGTAGCGGCCGATGTTGCTGGATTGGTCCCCGACCTGCGAGACGCAACCCCACACCACGTCGTCGACGATGTCGGGGTCGATCCCGGCCCGCTCGACCAGTGCGTTGAGCACCACGGCCGACAGGTCGGCGGCGTGCATGTCCGACAGGCCGCCGTTGCGCTTCCCGACGGGCGTGCGAACAGCCTCCACGATCACGGTCTCGCGCATGTCTACTCCTTCGTCCTCAGATAGGGCGACCAGTCGCCGGTGAACACCGGTTCCCGCTTCTCGGCGAACGCCGCATAGGCCTCCGCCGAGTCGGTCGTCGCGAAATTTCCCGGTTGCGCCCGGGCCTCGTTGGCCAGTGCGTCCCGCAGCGTGGCATTGGCACCGTCGTTGAGCAGCGCCTTGCTCTGCGCCAGCGCGAAGGCCGGGCCCCGGGCAAGCCGCCGGGCCAGTTCGGCGACGAAATCGTCGATCTCGTCGGCGTTCTTGACCCAGGTGACCAGACCCATCGAGTGCGCCTCGGCGGCGTCGATCATGTCGGCCAGCAGCACCAGCCGCTTGGCCTGCTGCAGCCCGACCAGCTTGGGCAGCAGCCACGACCCACCGAGGTCGATCGACAGCCCCCGCTTGGCGAAGATCTGGCAGAACCGTGACTCCGGTGTCGCGACCACCAGATCGCAGCCCAGCGCCAGGTTCCACCCGGCTCCGACGGCCACGCCGGTCACCTTCGCGATGGTCGGTACCGCCAGTTCGTGCAGCGCGAGCGCGACCTCGCTGAGCCGGCGCAGCTTGTGCCGCGGATGGATGGTCTCGCCGGTGCCGACGTCGGCGCCCGAGCAGAACGCCCCGCCCGCGCCGGTGATCACCAGCGCGCGCAGGTCGTCGCGGGCGGCGGCGCGCAGCGCATCGGCCAGCTCCTGCCACAGCTGCGCGTCGATCGCGTTGCGCCGGTGCGGGCGGTTGAGCGTCAGGGTTCGAACACCGTCGTCATCGTCGGTGAGCAGCACCGGCTCGGCGGTGCTCATCGCGCCGGACCGATCACGCCGCGTTCCCGCAGCGCCGCGAGTTCTTCGGCACCGACCCCGATTCCGGTCAGCACGGCATCGGTGTGCTGGCCCAGGGCCGGCACCGCACCCATCGGCGACTCGTAGCCGTCGATCACCGCGGGCGGCAGCAGGGCCTGAATCGCTCCGCGCTCGGTCTGGACCTCGCGCCACCGGTCGCGCGCCTGCAGCTGCGGATGGGCCACCACCTCGCTGGGCACGTTGTAGCGCGAATTCCCGATCCCGGCGTCGTCGGCGGTCTTCTGGATGTCGGCGAGGTCGTGCTGCGCGCACCACGCACCGATGGCCTCATCGAGCAGAGCCCGGTGCGCCACCCGGCCCGCGTTGCCGGCGAAGCGCTCGTCGTCGGCCAAGTCGTTGCGGTGCAGGATTTCTCGGGCCAGCCGCTGCCATTCGCCGTCGTTGGTGGTGCCCAACACGACGGTCTGACCGTCGGCGGTGGCGTAGGAGCCGTAGGGGGCGACCGCGGGTGAACTCATGCCGAGGGGCTGTTGGTCGATCCCCGAGTGCTGGGTGTAGGTCAGCTGGTAGCCCATCACGTCCATCATCGTGTCGAACAGGCTGACCGCCACTCCCCCACCGCCGGGACGGCGTCCGGTGTCGCGGGCGTAGAGCAGCGCCATGATCGACAGCGCCGAATACAGACCCGAGGACACATCGGCGACCGGGGGGCCGGGTTTGGCCGGCGCCCCGGCCTGACCGGTCACCGCGCAGGTCCCGGACTCGGCCTGGATCAGCAGGTCATAGGCCCGCTTGTGGGACAACGGACCACCCGGGCCGTACCCGTCGATCTCCAGGGCGATCACACCTGGGTGCCGTTCGGCCATCTCTGCGGCGGTGATGCCCAGCCGCGCGGTCGATCCCGGCGCCAGATTCGACACCAGCACATCGGCCTCGTCGAGCAGCCGGTGCAGCAGCTCGAGCCCCTCGGGGGACTTCAGGTTCAGCGCCACCGACTCCTTGTTGCGGTTGCACCACACGAAATGCGCGGCCAGGCCCCCCGGGCCCAGCACGACGTCGTCGTAGTGGCGGGCGAAGTCACCACCCTTGGGGTTCTCCACCTTGATCACCCGGGCCCCGAAATCGGACAGCACCCGGGTGCACATCGGTGCGGACACGGCCTGTTCGAGGGTCACCACGGTGATACCGGACAGCGGGCCGGCAGCCTTGTTATCGGCGGTCATGAACCACTACATAACCATCCCGCCGTCGACCGGCAGCACCTGGCCGGTGACGTAGGACGCCGCGTCGGAGGCCATGAACACGAACGCCCCGGCGACCTCGGACGGCTCGGCCCAGCGCTTCATCGGGATGCGGTTCATCATGGTGGCCGCGAACTTCTCGTTGGTGCGGATCGTCTCGGTCATCGGGGTGGCCGCCAGCGGGGCCAGCGCATTGACCGTGATGCCCTTGGTGGCCAACTCCCGGGCCAGCGACTTGGTGAACCCGATGATGCCGGCCTTGGCCGCCGAGTAGTTCACCTGGCCGAGGGTGCCGGTCAGCCCGGCAGCCGAGGTGACGTTGACGATGCGCCCGCTGCCGTCGGTCGGAATGTGCGGCAGCGCCGCCTGGGTGACGTTGAACGCTCCCATCACGTGGATGTCGAACAGCAGCCGGAACGACTCCTCGGTGGTCTTGTCGAACATCGCGGGCCTGGTCACCCCGGCGTTGTTGACCACGATGTGCAGCGAACCGCCGGCCAGCGCGGCCGCCTGCGCGGCCGCAGCCTCGGCAGAGTCGCGGTCCGACACATCCAGGGCAGCGGATTCGGCGCGGCCGCCGGCATCCGAAATGCGCTGCGCCACAGCCGCTGCAGCGTCCGAGTCCAGGTCGGTCACCAGTACGGCCGCACCGGCTTCGGCGAGTCCGGCGGCGACCGCCGAGCCGATTCCGCCGGCGGCGCCGGTCACCAGTGCGGAACGACCGGTGAGGTCGAAGTAACCCATCGACGACGCTCCGCGCTCAGTAGCTGCGCGGCAGACCGAGCACGTGCTCGCCGAGGAAGTTCAGGATCATCTCCTGGCTCACCGGTGCGATCTTCATCAACCGTGACTCGCGGAAGTACCGCGAGACGTTGTACTCCTCGGAGTAGCCCATGCCGCCGTGCAGCTGCAGTGCCCGGTCGGCGGCGCCGAAACCGGCGTCGGCGCAGAGATACTTGGCCGTGTTCGCTTCCCGCCCGCAGGGCTTGCCGTTGTCGTAGAGCCAGGTGGCCTTGCGCAGCACCAGTTCGGCGGCGTCGAGGCGAGCCAGCGAGTCCGCCAGCGGGAACTGCAGGCCCTGGTTCATCCCGATGGGCCGGTTGAACACATGCCGTTCGTTGCCGTACTTGACCGCCTTCTCCAGTGCGACCCGGCCGATGCCCAGCGCCTCGGCGGCGATCAGCATCCGTTCCGGGTTCAGCCCGTCGAGGATGTACTTGAAGCCCTGGCCCTCGTCACCGACCCGGTCTTCGACCGGCACCATCAGGTCGTCGATGAAGACCTCGTTGGAGCTCACCGCGTTGCGGCCCATCTTGTTGATCGGCCGGATGTCGACATGGTCGCGGTCGAGGTCGGTCAGGAACAGCGTCATGCCGTCGGTCTTCTTGGTCACCTCGTCATACGGGGTGGTGCGCGTCAGCAGCAGGATCTTCTCGGACTCCAGCGCCTTGGAGATCCAGACCTTGCGGCCGTTGACCCGGTAGTGGTCGCCCTCGCGCTTGGCCGAGGTGGTGATGCGGCTGGTGTCCAGGCCGGCGCCGGGTTCGGTGACCCCGAAGCACACGTGCAGGTCACCGTCGACGATGCGGGGCAGGGTGCGAGCCTTGAGTTCGTCGGATCCGTGCTTGACCACCGGCTGCATGCCGAAGATCGACAGGTGGATCGCACTGGCGGCGTTCATCGCGCCACCGGAGCGGGCCACCTCCTCGAGCAGCAGGGTGGCCTCGGTGATGCCGAGGCCGTGGCCGCCGTATTCCTCGGGGATCGTCATGCCCAGCCAGCCACCGGAGGCGATGGCGTCGTAGAACTCGCGCGGGAACTCGTGCGCCTGATCCTTGGCCATCCAGTAGTGGTCGTCGAACCGTCCCGCGAGCTCGGCCACGGACTTGCGGATCAGCTCCTGATCCTCGGTCAGCTCGAAACTCATGCCGCCCGGCATAGCCGTCTCTCCTTGTTCTCTCCCCGCCGAAACGGCATTCCAGCAGCGGCTCACTCGAACTTTCGCTGCCGGAATGCCATTTCGGCGAAATGGTGGGCCTGCGTGCTGCTCAGTCCTTGTTGCCGGTCAGCTCTTTGGCGCTGGCCGCGAAATCGGCGAACGACGTGCTGCCGGACTTCTCCTTGTTCGACAGCGCCTGGATCGAGACGTCGTGGCCTTCGGCGGCTTGGCGTAGGGCGCCGATGGTGGCCTGGTCTTTGCCGATGTGGCTGAAGGGGTCCCAGTTGTACCAGCGCATCGCGTTCTGGTAGGTCATCTTG
>JAXHTL010000190.1:0-9324 GCA_034190095.1 Actinomycetota bacterium | reverse complement strand
GAAGTGGCCGTAGCCGCCGAAATGGTCGGAGGTCGCGCCGGCGGCCAGCGGTCCGAACGCCGTGCCCAGCGACAGTGCGGCGACCAGGCCGCCGAAGAGCCCGCCGAAGTTCTTCAGGCCGAAATACCTCGAGGCGAGGTAGGCGATGACGTCCACCTCCGCGCCGAGGGTCAGCCCGAACAAGGCCGCCGCGACGGTCTGGCTCGCCGGGTTGGTGCCGTCGAAGTAGAGCAGTGCGGCGCCCACGATCGGAACCAGATAGGCGCCCGCGCCGACCACCCGGCTGGGGAAGCGGTCCAGCAGCACACCGATGCCCAGCCGGCCGATGATGGAGAAGACCCCCACCAGTGCCGCGGTGCCGGCGGCGGCCAGTGGCTCGGCGCCGGCGTCGCGCAGGATCGGCACCAGGTGCACGACCACACCCAGTGTGGTGAAGGCGAACAATCCCGCCGCCAGCAGCAGCTGGTAGAAGGTGACCGAGCGCAGCCCCTCGCCGAGGGTGAGCCCGGGTAGGTCGGATGCGGCCGAATCGGCGTCGTCGGTGGCCGGCGCAGGCCCGGCGGCGGCTTTGTCGTCCTGGGCGCCGCGGAAGAACAGCAGCACGGCGACCGCGACGAGGCCGCCCCACAAGACGCCGAGTCCGACGAACGCGCCTCGCCAGCCCCACGCGCCGATCAGTGTCGTCGCCAGCGGCGGGAAGATCGCGGCGGCCAGCGAGCCGCCCGAGAGGGTCACCGCGAACGCGAGTCCGCGGGAGGTCTCGAAGCGGCTGGCCACCGCGGAGGTCCACACGGTGGTCTGCACCCAGAAGCAGGCGAACGACAGCACGGCCCACAGCAGGATCCAGTTGGTCAGCGACCCGGTCGCGGTGCCCAGCAGGGCGAACGCCGCGGCCATCAGGACGACGCCGGACAGCCCCACCCGGCGCGGGCCGAGCCGGTCGACCATCAGACCGATCGGCAGCGCCGCCGCCGCGGCGGCCATGCCGACGATCGTCAGGCCCACCGAGGTCTCGGCGCGACTCCAGCCGAAGCTCTGTTGCAGCGGCTCCATGAACGCGCCCAACGAGTACACGTGGATGACGCCCATGGAATAGCCCAGGCCGGCGGCGATCGGAACCTTGCCGTAACGCCGCCACTCGCCGAGCGCGTCGAACTCCGCCATGTCGACTCCTTGTCACGATCGCGCTCAACTGTAACGGCACGACGGCGCTGGATAGGCTGGTCCGATGGCCAGGAAATTCGCCACCGCCGACCGGGTCGAACTGCCCGGACTGCTCGACTTCATCCGTCCCCGGCACCGGATGGTGCTGACCACCTACCGCGCGGACGGATCGCTGCAGAGCTCGCCGGTCACCGGCGGTGTGGACGGCGACGGACGGGTGGTGATCGCGTCGTATCCGCAGCGCGCGAAGTCGGCCAACATCCGGCGCCGTCCGCGGGCCAGCCTGGTCGTGCTCTCCGATGAGTTCAACGGTCCCTATGTCCAGGTCGACGGGCCCGCCGAGGTGGTGGACCTGCCCGAGGCCCTCGAACCACTCGTCGAGTACTTCCGGTCGGTGGGCGGTGAGCACCCGGACTGGGACGAGTACCGCGCGGCGATGACCGATCAGGGCAAGTGCCTGATCAG
Source organism: Actinomycetota bacterium (assembly GCA_034190095.1). Classification (GTDB taxonomy): domain Bacteria; phylum Actinomycetota; class Actinomycetes; order Mycobacteriales; family Mycobacteriaceae; genus Mycobacterium. The sequence continues at coordinate 7,695 of JAXHTL010000190.1, read as the reverse complement.
GGTGACTCCGCAGCGGTGGGGCCCGGTCGCCACGGGCGGGTTCCCGCCCGCGTGAAGCCCGGGTGTCACCAGGGCGAACAGGACGTTCGGCGCCGGTTGTGGTAGTCAGAGCTAGCAGACGCGTTGCGTCAGCTAGCACGTCAAACTATAGTCTGGACACATGTCCAGGGAGGGTTCGGATTCCTTGCTCCATACGATTCGGCCAGCCCAGTGCGGCATTTCATTCTGGATCGGCGCTCCCGCGCCCGGCATCGGGCATGTGAGCTGACCATGCGCATCGCCTTGCTGTCCTATCGGAGTAAGACCCATTGCGGTGGCCAGGGCGTCTACGTCCGGCACCTGAGCCGCGGCCTGGTCGAACTCGGCCACGAGGTCGAACTGTTCTCCGGCCAGCCCTACCCCGACGGTCTCGACCCCAGGGTGCGCCTGACCAAGGTGCCCAGCCTCGACCTCTACCGCGAACCCGACCCGTTCCGGATTCCGCGGCCGACCGAGATCAAGACCAGCATCGACGTCCGGGAGCTGCTGACCACGTGGACGGCCGGCTTCCCGGAGCCGCGCACGTTCAGCATGCGGGTGGCGCGGCTGCTGGCCGACCGCCGTGACGACTTCGACGTCGTGCACGACAACCAGTGCCTGGGTACCGGTCTGCTCACGATCGCCGATTCGGGCCTGCCGGTGGTGGCGACCGTGCACCACCCCATCACCCGGGATCGGGTGCTCGACGTCGCTGCGGCCCGGTGGTGGCGCAAGCCGCTGGTGCGCCGCTGGTACGGCTTCGCCGAGATGCAGAAGGAGGTCGCGCGCCGGATTCCGGAGCTGCTGACGGTCTCCTCGGCCTCGGCTGCCGACATCGCCGAGGATTTCGCCGTCGACCCGCAGCAACTGCAGGTCGTGCCCCTCGGCGTGGACACCGAGTTGTTCCAGCCCGCCGAGCGGCGGGTGCGCAACCGCATCATCGCGATCGCCAGCGCCGATGTGCCGCTCAAGGGTGTGAGCCATCTGCTGCACGCGGTGGCCCGGCTCCGTGTCGAGCGTGATCTCGAGCTGCAGCTCGTCGCCAAACTCGAACCGAACGGTCCGACCGAGAAGCTCATCGCCGAACTGGGAATATCCGACATCGTGCACAGTTCCAGCGGGTTGTCCGACGCCGAGCTGGCGAGCCTGCTCGCCTCGGCCGAGGTCGCGTGCATCCCATCGCTCTACGAAGGCTTCTCGCTGCCGGCTGTCGAGGCCATGGCCAGCGGCACGCCGGTGGTGGCCAGCCGGGCCGGGGCGCTGCCCGAGGTGGTCGGGCCCGACGGTGAGTGCGCGCGGCTGGTGACCCCGGCCGATGTGGACGAGCTGACCACGGTCCTGGGGGAACTCCTCGATTCGCCGCTGGAGCTGCGCCGGCTCGGCGCCAACGGGCGCCGCCGGGCGCTGGAGGTGTTCAGCTGGGAGTCGGTCGCCGCGCAGACCGTCGCGGTGTACGAGCGGGCCTGCGAACAGGTCGGCGCATGCTGACCGTCGATTTCGACCGGCTTCCGGTGGGCCCGGGCACCACGGTGATCGACGTGGGCTGCGGCGCGGGCCGGCACACCTTCGAGGCCTTCCGCCGCGGCGCCGAGGTGATCGGCTTCGACCAGAACGCCGCCGACCTCAACGACGTCGACGAGATCCTGCAGGCGATGAAGGCCGAGGGCGAGGCGCCCGCGTCGGCCAAGGGCGAGGCGGTCAAGGGCGATGCGCTGGACCTCCCCTACGCCGACGGCACATTCGACTGCGTCATCGCCTCGGAGATCCTCGAACACGTCCCCGCCGACGACCAGGCCATCTCCGAATTGGTCCGCGTGCTCAAACCCGGTGGTGCGCTGGCGATCACCGTCCCGCGGTGGCTGCCCGAGCGGATCTGCTGGGCGCTCTCGGACGAGTACCACGCCAACGAGGGCGGCCATATCCGCATCTACCGCGCCGACGAGCTGCGCGACAAGGTGCTCGCGCATGGTCTGACGTTGACCCACACCCACCATGCCCATTCGCTGCACTCACCTTTTTGGTGGCTCAAATGTGCTGTGGGAACCGAGAAGTCGGATCACCCGGCAGTCGTCGCCTACCACAAGCTGCTGGTCTGGGACATGATGAGCCGGCCGTGGCTCACCCGCACCGCCGAGTCCCTGCTCAACCCGGTGATCGGCAAGAGCGTGGCGCTGTATTTCCGGAAGCCGGTCAGCTGATGCCGGAAGTTCCTGGGGTCCAGGGCGTTTTCACGCCTGCGCAGTGCTGCCAGACGGCGGAGTCCATCGCCGCGACCCAGGAGCCGTCCGGCGCGATCCCGTGGTCGGTGGGCGGGCACACCGACCCGTGGGACCACATCGAGAACGCCATGGCTCTCACGGTTGCCGGCCTGCTCGAGCCCGCCCGGGCCGCATTCGACTGGTCGCTGCGCAACCAACGTGAGGACGGCACCTGGCCGGTGCAGTTGCGCAACGGGGTGATCGAAGATCCCAACAGCGACAGCAACTTCTGTGCCTACATCGCCACCGGTGTGTGGCACCACGTGCTGGTCACCGGAGATCGCCGGTTCGCCGAGACCATGTGGCCGGTGGTCGCCAAGGCGATCGACTTCGTCCTCGGTCTGCAGCTGGCCACCGGTGAGATCGCCTGGGCTGCAAGCCCGTCCGGTATCGCCGACGAAGCTCTGCTGACCGGGTGTGCGAGCATCCACCACAGCATCCGGTGCGCGCTGGCACTGGCGGACTACGTCGATGACCCGCAACCCGAATGGGAGGTCGCGGCAGGCCGGCTCGGTCACGCGATCGCCGACCATCCGGAGGCCTTCGTGGCCAAGGACCGCTGGTCGATGGAGTGGTACTACCCGGTGCTGTGCGGAGCGCTGCGCGGTCCGCGGGCGGTGGCCCGCATCGACGAGCGCTGGGACGACTTCGTCGTCCCCGACCTGGGGATCCGTTGCGTCGACGACCGTCCGTGGGTGACCGGAGCCGAGACCTGTGAGTTGGTCATGGCGCTGGACGCGATCGGCGATCGGGATCGGGCGCATGCGCAGTTCGCGGCCATGCACCACCTGCGCGAGGAGGACGGTTCGTACTGGACCGGGCTGGTGTACGCCGACGGCAAGCGCTGGCCGGTGGAGCGCACCACCTGGACCGGTGCCGCGGTGATCCTGGCTGCCGATGCGCTGTCGTCGGCGACGCCGGGCGCCGGGATCTTCCGTGGCGCCGAGCTGCCGCGCGGGCTCGAGGGCGACTACGACTGCGAGTGCGCGGCCACCAGCGAGCGTTAGCGGCGCACCCGTTCGAGCAGCCGCATCGAACCGGTGACCGACACCTCCTGGAAGTCGCCGCTGTCCAGGGCGCGCCGGTAGACGTGATAGGGCGCCTGCCCGCCGTCGGCCGGATCGGGGAACACATCGTGGATGACCAGGGCGCCGCCGATGTCCACCCACTGTGCCCAGCCGTCGAAGTCCCGCTGGGCCGCCTCCTCGGTGTGGCCCCCGTCGATGAACAGCAGCCGCAGCGGCGTCCGCCACCCGCGGGCGACGACGGGGGAGCGCCCGACCACCGCGACCACGTGGTCGTCCAGACCGGCGGCGTCGAGGGTGTGGCGCAGCGTCGGCAGCGTGTCGAACAGGCCCGTCACCGGGTCGACCATCGAGGTGTCGTGATACTCCCAGCCGGCCTGGTGCTCCTCGGAGCCGTGGTGGTGGTCGATCGTGTAGATCAGGCCGCCGGTCTGCTGGGCGGCCGCACCGAGCATCACCGTCGACTTGCCGCAGTAGGTGCCGATCTCGACGGCCACGCCGTTGCCCAGGTAGCGCACCGCGGCGTCGTAGAGTGCGCGTCCCTCGTCGGCGGGCATGAATCCGGTGACCCGCTCGGCGAGGTCGAACAGCGCGGCGGCCGCCGGTGGCAGGGCGGTGTCGGTGTCAGTCATCGGGTCCAACCTACCGTTGCTGGCCCCAGGTGGTTGTAGTAGCGTCCGGACATGTGTCCGATCCGGCCCTGGAGTCGACTCGGCGCCGTCTGACGGCCAGGCAGGCCGACACCGTGGAACGGCTGGGCCGCGCTGCCGTCGAGCTCCTCGCCCGGGACGGTTTCGCGGCCCTGACGGTGCGCCGGGTCGCCGCAGAGGCCGGCGTAGGAGCCGCCACGGCATACACCTACTTCTCGTCCAAGGAGCACCTGGTGGCCGAGGTGTTCTGGCGCCGCCTGGCCGGTTCGCCGCACACCGTCCACGACGCCGCGGACCCGGCGGCCAGGGTGATCGAGGTGCTCGGCCACATCTCGCTGCTGGTGGCCGACGAGCCGGATTTCGCCGGGGCCGTGACGACGGCGCTGTTGGGTAGGGATCCCGACGTCGAGGTGCTGCGGCAGCGGATCGGCCGCGACATCCGGGACCGGTTGGCCGGTGCGCTCGGGCCGGACACCGACCCGGATGTGATCGATTCACTCGAGATGCTCTATTCGGGCGCTCTGGTCCGTGCCGGCATGGGCTATGCCTCCTACGCCGAGATCGCCCGCAGGCTGGAGCGATCGGCGCGGCTGATCCTCGGCTGAGGTCAGTGGGGGCCGAGCAGCGCGGTCGCCGCGGCGACCGCCGGCTCGGCGATGTCACGCACGTCGCCGCCGGCCTCGACGAACAGCGCCGTCAGTTCCCGCAGGCCACCGAGCAGGATCAGCGCCATCGGCTCGGTGGTCGGGCTCAGGCCGGCGCGGCGGAACCCGGGGTTGGCGGTGAGGGTGACCAGCATGTCGGTCAGCCGCGCCATCGCCTGTCGGTGCAACGGCTGGGCCGCCGCCCCGAGCGCGGGTGCCTCCCGGATCCAGCTGAGCGTGATGGCCGGCCGCGCCTGGATGTGCCCGACGTAGGCGTCGACGGCCTGGCGGATCTGCACCTGCCAGTCCGCGTCGGGGTCGACGGCTCCGAGGATGCCGACGATCAGGTCGGCGTTGTTGCGGCGCAGCAGTTCGATCAGGCACTGCTCCTTGCCGGTGAACTGCTCGTAGAACGTGCGCTTGGACGTCCGGGCCTCGCGCACGATGTCGGCGACGGTGGTCTCGCGGTAGCCGCGTTCCCGGATGGACGACGCCAGGCCGTCGAGCAGTCGGTCCGCCATCGTCGGGGTTGTCACCGTCACGACGTCCTCCCGCCCTTGCGCAGCGCTGGTACCGAGCGGTACCGTACCGGACACGACCGCGGTACACCGAAGTACCAGCACTGCCAGCAGCGGGAGAGCCGATGACCGAGACGACGATCGCCGTACCCGAGACCACCCGCCCCGCGCCGCCGCCCCGGCTGGTGCGGCTGCCCCCGGTCTCGCGAATCCCGCGCGCACTGCAGGGACTGGGCTTCTCCGCGGCGCGCAAATGGACGGTCGCGCAACTGGTCCGCCGCTACGGCGACATCTTCACCCTGAACCTGCCGATCTTCGGCAACACCGTCATCGTCGCCGACCCGGGCCTGGCCAAGCAGCTGTTCACGGCCAACACCGAGGATGTCGGCAACATCCAGCCCAACCTGTCGCGGGTGCTCGGGTCGGGATCGGTGTTCGCGCTCGACGGCGCCGACCACCGACGGCGGCGCAGGCTGCTCACCCCGCCGTTTCACGGCAAGAGCATTCGGCACTACGAGGCGATCTTCGAAGAGGAGACGCTGCGTGAGACCGCGAACTGGCCCGAGGGGCGGGAGTTCGAGACGCTCGAACCGATGATGCGCATCACCCTCAACGCGATCCTGCGAGCGGTGTTCGGCGCGGACGGAACACATCTCGACGAACTGCGGGGCATCATCCCGCCCTGGGTCACGCTGGGTTCGCGGCTGGCGCAGGTGCCGACGCCGAGCCGGACCTACGGCCGGTTCAGCCCGTGGGGGCGCCTGGCCGCCTACCGGCGCCGCTACGACGAGGTGATCGGCCGGCTGATCGATGCGGTGCAGGCCGACCCGGACTTCGACACCCGCGACGACGTGCTGGCCATGCTGCTGCGAAGCTCCTACGAGGACGGCTCGTCGATGTCGCGGCAGGACATCGGCGACGAGCTGCTGACGCTGCTGGCCGCCGGCCACGAAACCACCGCCGCCACCCTGGGGTGGGTCTTCGAACGCATCACCCGCCACCCCGAGGTTCTAGCCAGGCTGGCCGCCGAGGCCGACACCGACGACAACGAGTACCGCCAGGCGGTGATCCACGAGGTGCAGCGGGTTCGCACCGTGATCGATTTCTCCGGCCGCCGTATCTACGCCCCCACCTTCGAACTCGGCGAGTACGTGATCCCGCGCGGCTATTCGGTCGTGGTCGCGATCGCCGAGATGCACCGCCGGGCCCACGAGTTCCCCGAACCGCAGCGTTTCGATCCGCAGCGCTTCCTGGGGCAGCGGCCACCGACCTTCGCGCACATCCCGTTCGGTGGAGGCACCCGCCGTTGCGTCGGTGCGACGTTCGCCAATGTCGAGATGGACATCGTGCTGCGCACCGTGCTGCGCACCTTCGCGCTGCAGACCAGCACGGCACCCGGGGAGAAGGTGCATGCCCGTGGCGTGGCCTTCACCCCGAAGGACGGCGGCCGCGTCGTGCTGTCCAGACGCTAGCCGCCGGCGCGCTCAGACCTGGCTGCGTTTGGGCAGTGTCCAGCCCGGGCGCGGGAAGTGACAGGTGTAGCCACCCGGGTAGTGCACCAGGTAGTCCTGATGTTCGGGCTCGGCCTCCCAGAAGTCAGGAGCGGGACTGACCTCGGTGACGACCTTTCCGGGCCAGAGTCCGGACGCGTCGACGTCGGCGATGGTGTCGAGCGCCACCTGGCGCTGGTCGTCGTCGACGTAGAAGATCTCCGAGCGGTAGCTGGTGCCGACGTCGTTGCCCTGGCGGTTCTTCGTCGTCGGATCGTGGATCTGGAAGAAGAACTCCAGCAGCGCCCGGTAGTCGGTCTGGGCGGGGTCGTAGACGATCTCGACGGCCTCGGCGTGGCCCGGGTGATTGCGATAGGTCGGATGGTCGTTCTGGCCGCCGGTGTACCCGACGCGGGTGGACACCACGCCCGGTTGCTTGCGGATCAGGTCCTGCATACCCCAGAAGCAGCCACCGGCCAGCACAGCTCGCTTGTAGTCGCTCACGCTCGCTCCTTTTCGGTTGCCTCGAACAATTCACGGTACTGCCCATATCCTTGCGCCTCGAGGTCGTCGAGGTGGACGAAGCGCAGGGCCGCGGAGTTGATGCAGTAGCGCAGGCCGCCCTGATCGCGCGGGCCGTCGGAGAAGACATGCCCGAGGTGGCTGTCGCCGTGCGTCGAACGCACCTCGGTGCGGACCATCAGGTGCGAGAAGTCGCGCTTCTCGAGCACGTTCTGCGCATCGAGGGGCCGGGTGAAACTCGGCCAGCCCGAACCGCTCTCGAACTTGTCCACCGAGGCGAACAACGGCTCGCCGGAGACCACGTCGACGTAGATGCCGGGTTCGTGGTTGTCCCAGTACTCACCGGTGAACGGCCGCTCGGTGCCATTGCGCTGGGTCACGTGGTACTGCTCGGGAGACAGTGCGTGCACCGCCTCCGGGTTCTTGTTGTATCGGCGTGTCATAGCGTGTCGTATAACCGCCTGGGCAGCGGTTTTAATCCAGGTCGAGGGCGCAAGCCCTCGACAACGACCGGTAGAACGTGTTCTATTTTCTAGCTGTGACGGGCAACACTTTCTCCCGCGAGGAACT
>JAXHTL010000019.1:0-44015 GCA_034190095.1 Actinomycetota bacterium | reverse complement strand
TCGTCCGGCGCCGCCCGGGGTTGCGCGGCGCGGTCTCCCCCCGCCGGGCGCCGGCCCGTTCGGTCAGTCGTCGGTGACGGTGAGCGTGACCTCGATGTTTCCGCGGGTGGCGTTGGAGTAGGGGCAGACCTGGTGGGCCTTCCCGGCCAGGGTCTGGGCGGTGTCGTGATCGACGTTGGGCAGCGTGATCTCCAGCTCGACGGCCAAACCGAATGCACCGTCGTCGCCGCTGTTCAACAGGACCCGGGCCCCGACGGTGGAATCGGTGACGTCGGCCTTCTCCTGCTTGGCCACCAGCCGCAGAGCTGAGTGGAAGCACGCGGCGTATCCGATCGCGAACAGCTGCTCGGGGTTGGTGCCGGTGCCTGCGCCGCCCATCTCCGTGGGGATGGACAGCGCGACGTCGACCTTGCCGTCCGAGGTCCGGCCGTGGCCGTCGCGGCCGTCGCCGGTGGCCAGGGCTTCAGCGGTGTAGAGGGTGCTCATCCAGTCGCTCCTTGTGCTCGGTGATCTCACTGTGCCGGTGGGCGGCGGTCGCCCCGGTCGTGCAGGTCAACACGTGGTCGAGGGCGGACGCTTCCACGACGGAGCTGTGTCATTGCCCACAATTAAATTGGGCACAATTGAAATGGCTCGGGGCCCGCTCCGCGCGGCGAGCGGACGTCCCGGGTCAGATCCGCGCGACCGACCGGATCGCGATCTCCGCGGTCTCGCACAGCCGGCAGGTCAGTGGCCGGACCTTCAGGCGCACATTGGCGATGCGCAGCGCACGTCCGCACATCGGGTACGGGCAACCGCACGACAACGTGACCCAGAACTGCGCGGGGTGGGTGTGCGGCCCGCAGAATCTGTGGCAACTGCACAGGATCTCGGGCTCGAAGTCCAGGTCCGCCAGCGACGGCTCGAGCAATGTGGTCACGGTGCCTAAGGCTAAAGTGAAGGTCGAGACTAGTGCGGGAGGCGCGCGCGGCCGATTTGGCCGCGACGGCCGGTCACCGTGCGCCGCTGACGTGGGCGCCGGCGTCGCCGGGCAGGCGCAGCGTCTCGACCAGCGTGAGAGCCAGTACGACCCCGAGCGCGACGAACGTCCACGCGTAGGAGGTGAGCACAGTCAGCAGCAGCGCCCCCACCGCGATGCCCAGCCCGGCGGCCAGCTCCTGCACCGCCGCGTTCAAGGTGTTGGCGTGGGTCAACTCGTCACCGTGCACGTCGGCGAACGCCAGACTGTTGTAGGCGGTGAAGCCGATCGAGCGCAGCGCGCCGCTGACGTAGAGCACCGCCGCGATCACCGCCACCGGCATCCCGGGGTCGAGCAGGGCCAGCAGTCCGAACCAGGCCACCGACACGATGCCGTTGACCAGCAGCACCCGCTTGATCCCGAAGCGGCGCATCAGCGGCGTGGTGATCGGCTTGATCGTCAGGTTGCCCACGAACAGCGCCGCCACCATCAACCCGGCGCTGAAGGCCGACCAGCCGAACTCCAACTGGAACAGCAGGGGCAGCAGGAACGGCACGGCGGTGATGACCAACCGGTACAGCGACCCACCCGAGACCGTGATCCGCAGCGTGCGGACCCGCAGCACGCCCAACCTCACCAGCGGAGCGCGCCCCCGCCGTAGATGCCGTACCGCCGCAGCGAGCAGAGCGGCGGCCGCGACGCCGCCCGACCCCACCAGCAGCCAGTTGGTGCCGGTCACCCGCACGTGTTCCAGGGCGATCAAGGCCGCCGCGATCCCGGAGCCGAGCAGGAGCAGGCCGGTCCAGTCGAACGCTGCGGCCGACGGGGCCGGTCCGCCGCGGATCAGCTTCACCGCCAACAGCAATCCGACGATGCCGATCGGGATGTTGACGAAGAAGATCCAGCGCCACGAGCCGAGCGTGGCGATGGCGCCGCCGAGAACCGGAGCCACCACCGGCGCGGCGAGCGCCGGCCAGGTCAACAGCGCGATCGCGCGGACCAGATCGGTCTTGGCGCTGTACCGCAGCACGGCCAGCCGGCCTACCGGCACCATCATCGCGCCGCCCAGGCCCTGCAACACCCGCATGCCGACCAGCATCGGCAGCGAGGTACTGAGCCCGCACCCCAGCGAGGCCAGCGTGAACACCACGATCGCGGCGAGGAACACCGGCCGGATCCCGAACCTGTCGGCCATCCAGCCACTGGCCGGAATGAGCACCGCGACCGTGACCAGATAGGCCGAGATCGCGATGTTGACGTCGACTGCGGCGACGTCGAGCGAGGCGGCGATGGCGGGGATGGCCGGGGCGATGATGGTGGCGTCCAGGATCTCCATGAAGAACGCCCCGGCCACCAGCAGAGCCATGCCGCGGGGAAAACCTTGCGGACCGCTCGATGTCACCCACCGAACGTAGTCGCGCTCAGCCCTGGCAGTTCAGCGACACGGTCACCTTGGGCTTGGGGATCACGGTGAACACGTTGATGTCGTCGTCGTCGAACGGGATCAGCTGGGCCGAGCGGCCCTGGTTGCGGACGTTGGTCACGCTGCACTCCTCCAGCGGGGCGCTGCCGATCCGGGTGGTGCGCACGTCGAAGCCCTGAGCCTCCAGGCTGGCGATCGTCGTGGCAGCCGAACCGGGCTGGGCGGTGGCCGGTGCGGCCAGCGCCAGCAGCGCACCGGCCGGCAGGACCGCGGTGGCGATGAACTTCTTCATGATGAATCTCCTTGCGTCGGTGGGCCGCTGAGGCGACCTCGGTGTACTTGACTGACACCGATGCTGCCGCCCGCGGCCGTACGGCGCTTGGAGCTTGTCTGGAGATCGTGTGGAGATCGCGCGCAGGCGATCAGCCGTTGACGACGGCGCCGTACTCCGGGCAGTACGTGGCCACGGCACTGTCCATCACCTGGGTGCCCGCGACGTCGGTGAGTCCCTCGCCGACCATCGCGGTGATGATGGCCGAGCGGATCTCGGTCGCGGGAAGATTGTTGGCACTACCCTCGGCGACGATGTCGCACACGTTGTTCCCGGCGGCGATCGCCTCGTCGTCGGTCGCGAAGACGATGCCGAGATCGGCCAGCGTGGAAAGGAATTGCGCATCGCCCTCGCCGGCGTGGGCGGCCGGCGAGCCCAACACCAGCGCTGCGGCGCCAGCCGCCGCGATCGAGCTCGACAGACGGACGTAGCGGGCGTGCATGGGGCCTCCCTGTGTGATGACTGTGAGGATGGTATCCGCCGCGGCGGGCCGGGCCGGTCATTTGCCGGCCGCGCCCCGCCGGGCGGTCGGCGCCTCCGCCGGCTGTCCGGCCCGGTGTGTTCGACCGGTGTGATGACGGCCCGCCAGGGACTCCGATAGCCTGTAGCCGGTTGTGTGCCAGGTTCAGACTGCAGCCTCACTAGATCGCTCGTGATCAAACGTGTGTGTCCCGAGACCGCTACCGGGGCGCTCACCCAGAGATGAGGCCTCCAACATGCAGCAATTCAGCGAACGCCGAGCAGGCGAGACCGGTGACGTCGCGGTCATCACCGCCGTCGGTGCGGTCGACATGCTGACCGCCCCGCAGCTCCAGGACACCATCGACGCCGTCGTCGCCTCCAAGCCCGCTGGATTGATCGTCGACATGACCGCGGTCGACTTTCTCGCGTCGGCGGGCATGCAGGTGCTGATGATCACCCACAACCGGCTCGGCGCCGACACCAGGTTCGCGGTGGTCGCCGATGGTCCCGCCACCAGCCGCCCGCTGAAGATCACCGGGATCGCCGACTACGTCGAGCTGTTCTCCTCCCTCGACGTCGCGCTGACGAACTTCGCCGGCTGAACGGCCGCGCTCCGCAGGTTTGAAAGTCCGCGGGTTCGGGAACACACGCTTCGCTTCAGCCGAACTTTCCCTGAACGGAGCGTCGTCGTGGCCGACACCAATCCGGGTCCGGAGCAAGCCGTCGAGGGAGGCCTCGACGGCGACACCGGCGGCCACCACCTGCAGCGGGATTGCGCAGCTCAGCAGGACACGGTCGCGCGGTAGCGCGGTCGCGACCCGCACCCATGACGATGACCGTCACAGCCATCCGCAGCCGCTCCGCCGGCAGCCGACGCTTCGCCGTCGGGTCGACGTCGTTGTCCGTGGTCTGCCGCACGCGTGGGCGGGGCCCTCGGACCGAGACCACCGTGTCGGTGGCCGGTGAGATCGATTCGGTCAACGCCGGCGAGTTCGCCCGGATGGTCCGCGAGGCGGTAGGGGTCTGCGCCGGGATGATCCTGGACCTCACCGAGATCGACTTCATGGCCGTCGACGGCGTATCGGCGTTGCACGCCGTCAACGCCCACCTGCTCCGGACCGACGTCGACTGGTGCGTGGTGGCCAGCCCGCCGGTGACCCGGGTTCTGGACCTCTGTGATCCGGAGGGGCTGATACCGCTGGCGCGCGTCCCGTCGCTGCGCAGTGCCGCCACCGCGTAGGCCGGCCGGCAAGCTGCTCCGTGGCTGCCACCTCAGCTAACGCCGCTCAGCTCGGGCCGCGGTGCGCCGGTTCGTCGCTACGGCGCAACCGGGGTCGTCCCGGCCGGTGTCCGCGCCGCGATCGACGTGTCGCTGTGTGATTTAGCGCTCACTTTCCCGGGCCAAAGCTAAGAAAAAGTCATTCGGCGGTGGTGCCGGCGTCCCCGCACGGCGGTCGCGGGGACGCCTTCGCGCCAGTTCACGCAGTGTTTACTCGTTGCCTAGGAAAGATAACGAACACATAACGAAGAGATTCCTAAGCAAGGCCTGAGAGTGCGGCCCGATACGCGGCCCGCTGCGCCTTCAGCGACGGTTGACGCCGGATTTCCGTCGCTAGACTCGACGCAGGTCGCGTCCGAACCGGGCGCAGCGACAGGGAATCTAGGGCCGGCCCAGGGTCAGGCCGGCGGAGGTACCAGGAACTCATGGCAAACTTTGTGATGCCCAGGGGGCATGAGATGCGTAATGGTGGAACCGCTCAGCGGACGATCGGACGGGGGCTCGGGGCCGCTGCCCACAGCCCGGCCGTCCGCGAGCATGAGTTGACGATCGGCCGTGGTCCGATCGGCGACATCGCCGCCGGAAGCGCCGCAGTGCTGATCGCCAACCCCGGCGACGACTCCGTCTCGATCGCCGAGTCCGCCGGGCTGTCCTTCCACAGCCGCGCGCTGGCCGGGGAACCGGTGGCTGTCCTGGCCGCCGACGACCGCGCCTACGTCGCGATCACCTCGGACGAGGACGACGCCGTGGCGGTGCTCGACCTGGGCAGCGGCGAGGTGCTGGCGACGATCCCGGTCGCCTTCGAGGTGACCTCGATGGCCGTCAGCCCGGACGGCAAGCGGGTCTACGCCGGACAGGTCGACGCAGGTCGCGTCGCCGTCGCGGTCATCGACACCGTCGCCGAGCGTGTCGGCACCATCGAACTCGGTGGTGGCCCGGGCGCCAACATCGACGCGCTGCGGGTGGACCCCACCGGAAAGCGCGTCGTGGCCGCGGTCAGTGACGACTGCGGCAGCCAGCTGATCATCATCGACGCGGAGACCTCGCGGGTGCGCCGGGTGGTTCCCGTCGGAGCGCCGATCCGCGACATCGCCCACGCCGGGACCGCCGTGTACGTGTTGACCTCCGACCGCGCCGTCGGTGGCGCCGTGCAGGTCATCGACCTGTCGACCTACACCGTCACCGACACCGTGGAACTCGGCGGCGCCCCCACCCAGCTGTCGATGAGCCCCGACCTGGCCCGTGCCTACATCGTCGACTACGACCGCGTCGCGGTGCTGTGCACGCTGCGTCTCGAGATCGTCGAATCGTTGTCCTTCGGGGCGCGCCCGTCCTGCGTGACGGTCAACGCCGACGGCTCCCGGCTCTACGTCGCCGACTTCGCCGGTTCGGTGAGCGTGTTCACGGTCTCCTCGACCATCGAAGAGCTCTACACCCAGTTCCTGGCCACCGACCCGATCATCACCAGGGCCCCCCGCGCGCGGGAACTGCAGCCCACTGCCGTCTAGTCTGCCGGCCGCGACGCGGGCCGGGTCAGCGCGCGCAGTCCAGCGACACCGAGATCGACTGGCGCACCACCACGTCGACGACGTCATCGACACCGTGCCCGGCGCCGTCGGCGACCACCGCGGGAACGGTGATCTGCTGCGGGTTGCGAACCCCGGTCACCACGCAGTCCTGGATCGGTGCGCTGCCGACACGGTCGACGTTGACGGTGTAGCCCGCCAACTCCAGCTGCTCGATGACGTCGAGCGGATTGCGGGTGTCGGCGCCGGCCAGGCCGGCGGCGCCGCTCACCAGCGCGGCCACCACCGCCGCGACGAACCCCAGCATGCGCATCGTCGAACCTCCATGGGTAGCCCGACCTGCTGGTTACATCGCCGCCGCGGGACTCGCCGTTTCAGCGTTCGGCGCGCTGGTAGGCGGTCACCACCGCGGCACCGCCGAGCCCGATGTTGTGCTGCAACGCCGCGGTGACGCCGTCGACCTGACGTCTGTCGGCGGTGCCACGCAGCTGCCAGGTCAATTCGCTGCACTGCGCCAGCCCGGTGGCGCCCAGCGGATGCCCCTTCGAGATCAGTCCGCCCGACGGGTTGACCACCCAGCGGCCGCCGTAGGTGGTGTCGTCCTTGTCGATCAGCCCCGGCGCCTCACCCGGCCCGCACAGCCCGAGGGCCTCGTAGAGCAGCAGCTCGTTCGCCGAGAAGCAGTCGTGCAGCTCGATGACCTGGAAATCCTGCGGGCCCAGCCCGGACTGTTCGTAGACCTGTTGCGCAGCTTGAACATTCATGTCGTAGCCGATGACGTTGGCCGCGCTGCCGTCGAACGTCGAGGCGAAGTCGGTGGTCATCGCCTGCCCGACGATCTCGACGGCCTGCCCGGCGAGATCGTGACGGGCGACGAAGTCCTCGCTGGCCAGCACCACGGCGGCCGAACCGTCGGAGGTCGGTGAGCACTGCAGTTTGGTCAGCGGATCGGAGATCATCTTCGCGCCCAGGATGTCGTCGAGGCTGTACTCGTCCTGGAACTGGGCGTACGGATTGTTCACCGAATGCCGGTGGTTCTTGTAGCCGATCTTCGCGAAGTGCTCGGCCGTGGTGCCGTACTTGCGCATGTGCTCCCGGCCGGCCGCCCCGAACATCCACGGCGCCACCGGAAACTGCATGTCCTCGATCTCGTTGAGCGCCAGGATGTGCCGCTTCATCGGCGATTCGCGATCGTCGGCGCCGCCGCCCAGGGAACCGGGCTGCATCTTCTCGAACCCCAGGGCCAGCACGCAGTCGGCCAGGCCGCCGCGGATGGCCTGTGCGCCCAGGTACAGCGCCGTGGAACCGGTCGAACAGTTGTTGTTGACGTTGACGATCGGGATACCCGTCATGCCGAGCTCGTAGAGTGCGCGCTGGCCACAGGTCGAGTCTCCGGCCACGTAGCCGACATAGCCCTGCTGGATCGCGGTGTAGTCCACCCCGGCGTCGGCCAGCGCCTTGCTGCCCGACTCGGCGGCCATCGCAGGGTAGTCCCAGTCCTGCCTGCGGCCGGGCTTCTCGAACTTGGTCATGCCGACCCCGACGACGAACACACGGCCCATGGCGGTCATCCCTTCACGCTGCGTTGCGGTCACCGGAGAACGTAGCGCGCCGGCTCAGCCGAACTCCAGCCACCAGGTGTGCAGGTCCGCCAGGTCCGGCCCCTGGGCGTCGGCCAGCACCAGGGTCGCGTCGTTGGTCCACACCAGGTCCGGGGTGCCGTTGTAGGTGCCGCAGGCGACCTTGCCCGCGACATCGTCGGGGGTGTCGGTGTAGTGCCAGGTCGTCGGAGAGTCGATGCCGGTGCCCGGGCAGGGCAGCAGCTCCTCGTTGACCCCGGTGGCCGCGTCGAAACCGGCGTCGAGCGTGCTGAGGTCACCGAACAGCGAATACCTCGTATTCGCCGGACCGCCCGCAATGGTGGACTGTTCGCAGTCCACCGTGGCCAGTGCGGTGCCCGCCGGCGGCAGGACCGGTTCGCAGTTGGAGGGGTCGTGGCCGACCGACAGCAGCCCCATCAGCTGCTCGCTGAGGGACTCGTCCGGCGGTGGGGGCGGTGTGCTGGTCCGTGACCGGCGGGTGGGCTCGCGCGGGGACGTCGCGGTGGGCGCGACGCTCGAGGTGGTGGCGGCGGTTCCCGATCCCGAGTCTTCGGAGCCGAACACCAGCCACACCCCGATCGCGCCCAGCACGAGCACGGCGACCCCGGCGGCGGCGAACAACGCGATGATCGCGCCCTTGCCGCCGCCGCCCGGTGGGGGGCTCTGTTGCGGCCACCCCGGTGGCGGCCCGCCGGGTGGCGGCGGGTAGCCACCGCCGGGTGGCGGCGGGTAGCCACCGCCCGGAGGCGGCGGTGGCGGAGGGTAACCGCCCGGTGGTGGCGGTGGGGGATAGCCGGCCGGTGGTGGCGGTGGGGGATAGCCGGCCGGGGGTGGCGGCGCGGACGGGCCGGGTTGTTCCGGCGCACCGCCGCGGCCCGGTTGGTCGGTCTCTCCGTGTGGGGAGCCGACGTGGGACTCCCCGTTCGGGTCGCTCATCGTCGCTCCTCTGTCGTGGTGGAACCGGCGATGCTCACCCTAATCGCGGGCACCGCCCCGCACACCGGCAACGGGGCCACGACCTCGGGTTGCCGATTCCGGGTCGGCGCGGCTGGCGTCTGCGGTAGATGTGAATAGAACGTGTTCCAGTTTCGGGGTGTCGAGAGGAGACGACATGGCGTTGCGCGTCGTGCAATGGGCCACCGGCGGGGTCGGCGTCGCCGCCGTCAAAGGGGTGCTGGAACACCCCGAGCTGGAGTTGGCCGGGTGCTGGGTGCACTCACCGGCCAAGGCCGGCCGGGACGTCGGAGAACTGATCGGCGCCGCGCCGGTCGGGATCACCGCCACCGACAGCATGGACGAGATCCTGGCTCTGGACGCCGACGCCGTCATCTACACCCCGCTGCTGCCCAACCCCGAGGAAGTGGCTGCCCTGCTGCGCTCCGGCAAGAACGTCGTCAGCCCGGTCGGGTGGTTCTACCCGTCCGAGGGTGAGGCCGCGCCGCTGCGCGCCGCGGCGATGGAGGGCGGGGCCACCCTGCACGGCACCGGCATCGCCCCGGGCGGCATCAGCGAGAAGTTCCCGCTGGTGCTCTCGGCGATGTCGACCGGCGTGACGTTCGTTCGCGCCGAGGAGTTCTCCGACCTGCGCACCTACGAAGCACCCGATGTGCTCCGCTATGTGATGGGGTTCGGCGACACCCCGGAGAAGGCGCTCACCGGTCCGATGCAGAAGCTGCTCGACGGGGGGTTCATCCAATCGGTGCGCATGATCGTCGACAAGATGGGTTTCGCCGCCGAGCCGCAGGTGCGTTCCTCGCAGGACATCGCGGTGGCCACCGCGCCGATCGACTCACCGATGGGCACCATCGAGGTCGGCCAGGTGGCGGCCCGGAAGTTCCACTGGGAGGCCCTCGTCGGTGACGAGGTCGTCGTGCGGGTGACCGTCAACTGGCTGATGGGTGAGCAGAACCTCGACCCGGCATGGGATTTCGGGCCCGAAGGGCAACGCTACGAGATGCAGGTGCAGGGCAACCCGGACTTCACCGTCGTGGTCAAGGGCTTCCAGTCCGAGTTCGGCGACACCGGTCCCGAGTCGGGCATCGTCGCGACCGCCGCCCACTGCGTCAACTCGGTGCCCGCGGTGTGCGCCGCGGCGCCGGGCATCGCCACCTACCTCGACCTGCCGTTGCTCAGCGGCACGGCCGCCCCGCGGGTCGGGCTGAACTAGCATCGGGTCATGCCCGCACCTCACGAGATGGAGCAGTCGCGCGCGATCCCCGTCGACGTCGGCACCGCGTTCGACCGCACCCTTCCGATGGCGTTGCCGACGCTGTTCAGCCGCTGGTACGGGCCCATCGCGCCGGTGAAGGCCGTGCGCGACCAGTCCGGTGACTGGACCAGAACGGGCCAGACCCGCACCGTCGTCCAGGTCGGCGGCGGCAGCATGCGCGAGGAGCTCACCCGGCTCGACCCGCCCAATGCGTTCGGCTACACCCTCTCCCAGATCACCGGTCCGCTGGCCCCGTTGGTGGACCACATCGACGGGCAGTGGCGGTTCGCCCCCGCGGGCACCGGCACCGAGGTCACCTGGCGCTGGGTGGTGCACCCGAAGTCGCGGGCAGGTGCGCTGGCGATGCCGGCGTTCGCCGCGCTGTGGCGCGGCTACGCACGACAGGGACTCGAACAACTCGCGGCCGAACTGCTGTCCTGATGTGCCGGTTGTTCGGCCTGCACGCGGGTAACGCGGTGTCCGCCACGTTCTGGCTGATCGACGCCCCGGACAGTCTGGCCGAACAGAGCCGGCGCAACCCCGACGGCACCGGCCTGGGGATGTTCGACGCGCAGGGCCACGCCGTCGTCGACAAGCAGCCCATCGCGGCGTGGCAGGACACCGCCTTCGCCCGCGAGGCCAAGGAGCTCACCGGGACGACGTTCCTCGCCCACGTCCGGTACGCCTCCACCGGTGCCGCCGACGTCGCCAACACCCACCCGTTCTGCCAGGACAACCGGCTCTTCGCGCACAACGGCGTGGTCGAAGGCCTCGACGTGCTCGACAGCCGGCTGGCCGAGCTGTCGGCAACCGGCCTCGTCGCCGGACAGACGGACTCGGAACGGGTGTTCGCGCTGATCACCGCGTCGGTGCGGGCCCACGGCGGTGACGTCGACGCCGGGCTGCTCGACGCACTGAGTTGGCTGGCCGACACCGTGCCGATCTTCGCGCTCAACATCCTGCTGTGTACCGCCACCGACATGTGGGCGCTGCGCTACCCCGACACCCACGAGCTGTTCGTCCTCGATCGGCGCCCGGCCGGGACCAGCCCGTTCGCGATGCGCAGCAGCAGGATCCGCAGTCAGTCCGAGCACCTGGCCGGCGTCCCCTCGGTGGTGTTCGCCACCGAGCGGATGGACGACGACCCCGGGTGGCGGCCGATGGCCGACGGCGAACTGATCCACGTCGCGGCCGATCTGACCATCAGCAGCCGCACCGGTCTGCTCCCGCCGCCCCGGCACCGGTTGACGATGGCCGACCTGGGCGGCGCGGCCGCCGAGAGCCAGCAGTGACTGAGCGAAAACCCCAGGCCCGCGAAAGGAGTCGACCATGGCGCAGAGCACCGTGACGAGCATCGACGTGAGCACCCCCACCGGCCCGGTGGGGGCGGCGCTCGCGGTTCCGCCGGGCGAGGGGCCGTGGCCGGGAGTGGTGGTGGTGCACGACGCCTTCGGGCTCTCCGACGACATCCGGCGCAACACCGCACGCTTCGCCGACAACGGGTTCCTGGCGCTGGCGCCCGATCTGTTCTCCCGCCGGGCCTACGTGCGCTGCGTTCGCGCGGTCATGCGGTCCCTGGCCCGGCGATCCGGTGAGGCGGTGGACGATCTCGACGCCGCCCGGGACGCGCTGGCCGCCCGGGCGGACTGCACCGGAAAGGTCGGGGTCGCCGGGTTCTGCATGGGCGGCGGATTCGCTCTGGTGATGTCCACCAAGGGCTTCGACGCCTCGGCGCCGTTCTATCCGTCCCCGATCCGCAACTACGACTTCCTGGCCGACGGCTCCTGCCCGGTGGTGGCCAGCTACGGGCGGCGCGATGTGCTCAACATCGGCAACCCGCCCCGGCTCGAGACCGTGCTCGACCGCGCCGGGGTGCCCAACGATGTCAAGGTCTACCCCCGTGCCGGGCATTCGTTCGCCAACGAACTCCCCGCCCAACCGCTGCTACGGATCGTTGGATTCGGCCACGACGCCGAGGTCACCGACGACGCGTACCGGCGGGTGTTCGATTTCTTCGCAACACATCTGGCGGGTGACCGATGACCGAAGCCAGTCGCGCCCTGGTGTTGGCCGGCGGCGGCCTCGCCGGCATCGCCTGGGAAACCGGGGTCTTACTCGGGATCCGCGACGAGCAGCCCGCGGCCGCCCGAGCCCTGCTCGACTCCGACGTCCTGCTGGGAACCTCGGCGGGGTCGACGGTGGCCGCCCAGCTCGGCAGCGGAGTCGAACTCGACGAGCTCTACGGCCGGCAGCTGTCGGAGGCCGGCGGCGGGCACGAGATCAACCCGGGGGTCTCCATCGAGGAGATCACCGGGCTCTTCCTCGAGGCGATGCTCACCCCCGGTGCCAGCCGGGAAGAGAAGTTGCAGAAGATCGGCGCCGTCGCCGCCCAGGCCGACACCGTCGCCGAACCGGTGCGCCGCGCGGTGATCGAGGCACGGCTGCCCGCACACCGGTGGCCGCAGCGGACCCTGCGGATCACCGCGATCGACATCGCCACCGGCGAACTCGTGGTTTTCGACAACGAATCCGGAGTCGACCTGGTCGATGCGGTGGCCGCCAGCTGCGCCGTGCCCGGGGTGTGGCCGACCGTCCCGATCGCAGACCGCAGGTTCATGGACGGGGGTGTGGGCAGCACCGTCAACATGACTGCGGTGTGCGACTGCGCGGTGGCCGTGGCACTGGTTCCCTCCGCGGCCGACTCACCGTCGCCGTGGGGCAGCGGCGCCGTCGACGAGATCGCGTCGTTCCCCGGTGCGGCACTGGCGGTGTTCGCCGATGCCGAGTCGATCGAGGCCTTCGGGCCCAACCCGCTGGACCCGGCCTGTCGCGCCCCCGCGGCGCGCGCCGGGCGCGAGCAGGGCCGGCGAGAGGCCGCCCGGGTAGCCGAGTTCCTGGACCGGTGACTGCTTCGTCTCGCCGGTGCAGGAGAACCTGCGGATGGGGGAAAGTGAAGATCGGTCTGTTCGTCGCGGCGACCGGTGTCGGTGTCATGGTCGGGTCACCCGTTCCGGCATTCGCCGACGGGCCGGTCTTCACGGGCACCTTCCGCTACGTCGCCGAGGACGGCACCACCGCGACGGTGTTCGTGACGCCCTGCGGGGCCGGCTGCGCGCACATCGTCAGCGACACCGGTATCACCGACGTCCAGGCCCGCCTGGTGGACGGGCAGTGGCGCTATTCGCAGGTCTATCCGGACGAGTACGCCTGCGCGGACGGCAGCGAATCACCGGGAACCAGGAACGTGGCCATCGACGCCGCCACCTTCCACGGCACCACCACCTGGGGGCCGGACCTCGCCTGCGGCGAACCCGGCTATCTCGGGGAGCGATACACGTTCACGCTCACCCAGATCGGTTGAGCGGCGGGGGATCGGTCGGCCGTGGGGCATCCAGGGAGTCCAGCGCCAGGCTGGCCAGTTCCTGGCCGATCTCGATGACCTCCTCGGCACGGTGGAAGTCCAGGCTGCGGCACACCGTGCGGGGCACCTCGATCAACAGATCCGGGGGATAGGCAGCCAGGGTGTGCCGGGCCAGCGCGGCCTGCGCGATGTCGATGGTGCGGTTCATCACCTCGAAGCCGCCCAGCCGCGGCACCACCGGAACGCTGACCTCCTCGGCGGACTCGTCCTCCGCGTCGACGAACCGGCCCAGCACCGAACGGCCCGTCGAGGTGTCGAGCAGCGAACGCGCCGCCCGGGTGTCGAGCAGCGAACTGGTGCTGCGCCACATCCGGTTCAGCCAATCCGCGGTCGGCCGGGCATCGCGCTCAGCGCGCTGGACCTCCGGGTCGTCGCCGCCGAGGCTGACCGCGATCGTGACATCGGCCGGCGTCGCGGCGATCGGCGCCATCGGGATGGGATCGAGGATGCCGCCGTCGGCCAGCAACCGCCCGTCGAGCACGTGCGGGGTGATCACCCCGGGGATGGCGATCGAGGCCCGGATCGCGTCGTCGACGGGGCCCCGCTGCATCCACACCGATCTGCCGGTGATCAGATCGGTGGCCACCGACGTGTACGGCATCGGCAGTTCCTCGATGGTCACCTCGCCCAGTATCTCGCGGACCGCCTCGAGGATCTTCTCCGCGCGCAGCACCCCGGCCGCGGCGATCGACGGATCCAGCAGGCGCAGTACCGCTCGCTGGGTCAAAGAGCTTGCCCACAGCGCGTATTCGTCGAGCCGGCCGGCCGCTTCCAGGCCGCCCACCAGGGCGCCCATCGACGACCCGGCGATGCCGACGATCTCATGCCCGCGTTCGTGCAGCTCGTTGATCACGCCGATGTGTGCGTAGCCACGCGCCCCGCCCGAGCCCAGCGCCAATGCCACCCGCATGGGTCTCATTGTGCTCGCTCAACCCCGCTGCGACCGGCTAGCCGCACAGCTGATCGGCCGCCGCCTCCACGGCGACGATCACCGCGGACTGCTGGCCCGCCGACAGCTCCGCCCACGGCCGGCCGAAGGTGGCCGGACCCGTGTGCTGCCCGTCCTGCAGCGTCGCGAGGAAGGGCTCGATCTGTGCCCGTGGATCCCCGCCCTGCTGCTCCATCCAGCTCCGCGCAGCCATGCACGCCTGGAAGTAGTCGTCCTCGGTGGACTCCGCGGGCGCACCGACGGCCGTGGTCACCCCGGCGGGCGAGACCGCGACCTCGCCGGGGGCCGGCGGGGCCTGCGGCTCGGGGGCGGCCTCGACGGTCGCCGGGGCGGAGACGGGCTCGCTCGGTGCCGGCGCCTGCCCGGTGTCGGACGAGCAGCTGGTCAGCAGCATCACGGCCAGGGCAGCGGCGGTCGCGGTGCAGAAAAGGTACCTGCGCATGCCGCCAATTTATGCAACACTGTGCGGCGTGAATGACGTGGCCCGGTGGGTGGAGTGTTGTCGGCCCTGACGCCGACCCCGATCCCGTACCGCCTCGTCTCGTCCCTGGAGTTCCCCTCATGCCCGCCGCATCCGTCCTGCCCACCCGCCTGCGTCTCGCCGACCTGCTGCACACCACCGACCGCTTCGCCGACGAGGTGCTCGGCGGGCGGCACGACCACCTGCTGCCACCGTCGGGCCTGCCGGCCGACGAGCGATGGTTCACCCGCCTGCACGGCGACGACGAACTCGACGTCTGGCTGATCAGCTGGGTGCCGCAACGCTGCACCGAGTTGCACGACCACGGTGGTTCGCTGGGTGCGCTGACCGTGCTTTCGGGTGCGTTGCGCGAAACCCGCTGGGGCGGCAAGAGCCTGCGCTCCCGGCCGCTGGTTGCCGGCGACCAGGCCGGGTTCCCGCTGGGCTGGGTGCACGACGTCGAGTGGGCGCCCGAACCCGCCGGGGTCAGCACCCCGACGTTGAGCGTGCACGCCTATTCGCCGCCGCTGACCGCGATGTCCTACTACGAGATCACCGAGCGCAACACGCTGCGGCGCAACCGCACCGAGCTCACCGCCGACCCGGAAGCAGGCTAGATGGCCAGCCGGATCGACGCCGTGCTGGACCGGGCCCGGGCGCGGCTGAGCCGCCTCCCGGCCGACCAGGTGCCCGCGGCGTTGCAACGCGGTGCGGTGCTCGTCGACATCCGCCCGGCGGCCCAGCGCGCCGACGAGGGCGAGGTGCCCGGCGCGCTGATCGTCGAACGCAATGTGCTGGAATGGCGCTGCGATCCGACCAGTGCCGCGCGGCTGCCGCAAGCCGTCGGTGACGACGTCGAGTGGGTTGTGCTGTGCTCGCAGGGATACACCTCGAGCCTGGCCGCCGCGGCCCTGCAGGACCTCGGCCTGACCCGGTCCACCGACGTGATCGGGGGCTATCAGGCACTCAAAGAGGTTCTGGCCTAGGAGTTCTCGTCAGGAGTTCTCGTCGCTGCGCAGGAGTGGGCGCAGGCGGTCGGTCTTCTCCGGTGTCCATCCCGGTGGCTGCATCACCGCGGCCCAGCCGTTGGCCACGTCCCTGACGTAGACGTGGCCGTGCCCGTCGGGAACGTTGACCGCCACCGCCATGTCGGCCGACACCTGCAGGAACGTCACCACCGGCATCCAGTCCATTCGCGGCGACACGTCGTAACCGCGCGGTTCGCGCAGCCAATCCGGTTCCCGGAACAGCAGATCCGGGGTCCACCAGGCGATCGGATCGGACGCGTGCTGCAGGTAGACCACCCGCGGTTCGCCCCACGGGTCGGCGGGGCGCTCCAGGTTGTCGGGGCGTGCGACGAAGCGCACGTTCTCGCCGTTCTCGTAGATCGGCAGCCACATCGGCGAGCCCGGATCACGGTTGGCGGTGAGATTCGTCCAGATGGTGTTGTTGAAGGTCGGACCGGAGAACAACGCGCCGTCGGTGCGGGCAACCAGGTTGTCCAGGCTCAGGAACGGCGCCTCGCCGCCGAACGAGCCGAGGCTCTCGCCGAACACCACCAGCCTGGGCCGGTCGGCCTCGGGACGTTCGCGGACGAGCTCGTCGACCGCCTCGAACAGGGCCTGGCCGGCCTGGCGGGCGTTCTCCTTGTCGACGATGAACGAGATCCAGCTCGGCAGGAACGAGTACTGCATCGACACGATCGCGGTGTCGCCGTTGTACATGTACTCCAGCGTCGAGGCCTCGGCCTCGTTGATCCAGCCGGTGCCGGTGGTGGTGGCGACCGCGACCACCTCGCGGTCCAGCCCGCCGGTGCGCAGCAACTCCTGGGCGGCTATCTGGGCGGTCTCGCGGATGTCGTCCCCGGCGTCCTTGCCGGCATACGCCCGGATCGGCTCGGTGGCGGGTTCGCCGTTGAACTCGGTGAGCTCCTCGACCGTCGGGCCGCCGGCGACGAAGATCCGGCCCTGGTGGCCCAGCGACGCCCAGGACACCAGTGAGTCCGGGCCCCCCGAGCGCAACGTCGTCGTCGGAGTCGGCGAGTTGGGTGAGTCCTCGTCGTTGACCGCGGCGAATGTGCTGTTGAGCCAGTCCATCCCGACCCGGGCCACGACACCGTTGAGCAGCGCCACGGTCAGGGCCAGCACCAGGCCGACGGCCACCACACCCGAAACCCGGCGCGGGGCGACCCGCTCGAGCTGCCGGACCAGGAACAGCACCAGCTTGCGGACCAGCTGGCCGATCTCGACGAGCACGAACATCACGATCAGCGCCAAGACGGCTGCCTGCGGGTAGTTGTACCAGCGCAGATGCGGGACCCCCATCAGATCCCGGACCTCGTTCTGCCAGACCTGGAAGAAGAACTGCATCCCGACCAGGCTGACGAGGCCGACCACCATGAGGGTCAGCCAGGCCCATCTGGGTGCGGGCGGGCTGGTGTCCCTGCCGCGCATGTAGCGCACCAGCCACACCCCGAAGACGCCGAGCATGTACCCGGCGGCGCCGGCGCCGCCGCTGACCAGACCCTGGAACAGCGGACCCCGGGGCAGCAGCGACGGGGTCAGCGACAGCCAGACGAACACCAGCCCGACAGCGCTGCCGAAGAAGGTGTAGTGGCGCTGCCACCACGGCAGCGTGTGCCGGGGCGCTTCGCCGGCCGGGGCCGGGCCCGGCTCGCCGGACGTGGTGACCGCCGTGGCCGGCTCGGAGTCAGGCCCGGCGGCGGGATCCTGCGATCGGTTCTGCTCAGTCCCCGGTTCACTCACGCATGCACCCTAGCGGTGGGTGAAGTTCGGGGCTCGCTTCTCGGTGAATGCCGCCATGCCCTCGGTCTGGTCGTCGGTGGCGAAGGCCGAGTGGAACAGCCGGCGTTCGTAGAGCAGCCCCTCGGACAGCGTCGTCTCGAACGCCCGGTCGACGGCCTCCTTGGCCATCCGCGACGCCGACAGCGACATGCCGGCGATGGTGGCGGCGACCGCCTTGGCCTCGTCGAGCAGCGCGTCGGCGGCGACGACACGCGAGACCAGGCCGGCGCGCTCGGCCTCCTCGGCGCCCATGTTGCGTCCGGTCAGGATCAGGTCCATCGCCTTGGCCTTGCCGATCGCGCGGGTCAGCCGTTGCGAACCACCCATGCCCGGCAGCACACCGAGCTTGATCTCGGGCTGGCCGAACTTCGCGGTGTCCGCGGCGATCAGGATGTCGCACATCATCGCCAGCTCGCAGCCGCCGCCCAGTGCGTAGCCGGCGACCGCGGCGATCGTGGGGGTGCGGGTCGCGGCGAACCTGCTCCAGGCGGCGAAGAAGTCGGCGGCGTACACGTCGGCGAACGACAGCGACGCCATCTCCTTGATGTCGGCGCCGGCGGCGAAGGCCTTCTCGTTCCCGGTGACGATGATCGCCCCGACGCCGGGGTCGGCGTCGAGCTCGGCTGCGGCGGTGGTGACCTCGGTCATGACCTGGCTGTTGAGGGCATTGAGGGCCTTGGGCCGGTTCAGGGTGATCGTGGCGACGCGGTCGTCGCGGGTGACCAGGATGGTCTCCGGGCCTTGTGCGGATGTCATGGCTGCTCCCTGCTAGTCGAAGGTCAGGTCGGGGTCGGCCGGGGCGAAGTACGCCTCGACGTCGGCTTCGGTGACCGCCGCGGGTGTGGCCGGCGACCACTGCGGGTTTCGGTCCTTGTCGATCAGTTGGGCCCGGATGCCCTCCACCAGGTCATGGGAGCGCAGCGACGCGCAGGAGGTGCGGAACTCCTGGCGCAGGGCGTCCTCGAGGCTGGTCAGCGTGCCCGCCCGGCGGACCGCCTCCAGCGTCACCGCCAGCGCGACGGGGGAGCGCGAGGCGATCAGGTCGGCGGTTTTCGCCGCCCGGCCGTCCTCGTGGCCGCGCAGGGCCGCGACGATGTCGGCCATGGTGTCACCGGCGTAGCAGTCGTCGATCCAGTCGCGCTGGTCCATCAGCGGGCTGGCCGGTGGCTCTTCGGCGTGTGCCGCGAGCGCGGCGTCCGGGCCGTCGGCGGTGGCCGTGGCGAGGAACGCGTCGAGCCGGTCGTGGGGCACGAAATGGTCGGCGAACCCCATCGCGATCGCGTCGGCGCCGCTGAACGGCGCGCCGCTGAGGGCGGCGTGCAGCCCGAGCAGGCCGGGAGTGCGCGCCAGCAGGAAGGTGCCGCCGACGTCGGGGATGAAGCCGATGCCGACCTCGGGCATCGCCATCTTGGTGGTGTCGGTGGCCACCCGCACGCTGCCGTGGGCGCTGATGCCGACACCGCCGCCCATCGTGATGCCGTCCATGATCGCCACGTAGGGCTTGGGATAGCGGCCGATGTGGGCGTTGACCCGGTACTCGTCGTGCCAGAACTGGCGCGCCTCGGCGCCGCCTGCCTTGGCGCTGTGGTAGATCGCCACGACGTCGCCGCCGGCGCAGAGCCCGCGCTCACCGGCGCCGTCGACGATGACCGCGCCGACGGCGTCGTCGTCCTGCCAGCGGGTCAGGGTCGCGCCGATCCGCTCGACCATGTGATGGGTCAGCGAATTGATCGCCTTGGGCCGGTTGAGCGTGATGCGGCCGACCGACCCGTCGACCGTTACTAGGACATCCTCGTTTTCGTCCACGTCATGCAATCTAGATCGTCCGCCGGGTCAGGTCAGGCCCGGGTAAGGTTTCCTGGGAAGGACCTGGGAAGCGAGCGCCGGTCGTCGACCGGGGCGGGAACCTCCCGGGAACCCCGCTCGTTGATTGTTCGTCACGATTCGAATCCACAGCACAGGAAGGAACCGACGGTGCGCGAGAGCAGCAACCCGGTATTCCGATCGCTGCCGCAGGGGCAGCAGGGCGGATACGCGAAATTCGGTACCGGAGCCGCCGGCTACGGTGCACAGGCGGTACAGGCTGACGCCTACACGCAGCAGTACCCCGACCAGCGGCAGACGGGTGTCTCCCGGCCGCTGACCATCGACGACGTCGTCACCAAGACCGGCATGACGCTGGGCGTGCTGAGCGCCGTCGCCGTCGTCACCTACTTCCTGGTGGCCCAGAACCTGGCCCTGGCCACGCCGTTCCTGCTGGTCGGCGCCCTGGGCGGACTCGGGATGGTGCTGTTCGCGACCTTCGGGCGCAAGCAGGACAACCCGGCGATCGTGCTGAGCTACGCCGCGCTGGAGGGTCTGTTCCTCGGTTCCGCGTCGTTCATCTTCGCCAACCTGCTCTCCACCGGCGGCCCCGGCATGATCGCCCAGGCAATCGTCGGCACCATCGGCGTGTTCTTCGGCATGCTCGTCGTCTACAAGACCGGCGCCATCCGGGTGACTCCGAAGTTCACCCGCTTCCTGGTGGGTGCGATGTTCGGTGCGCTCGCGCTGATCCTGCTCAACCTGGTGCTGGCGATGTTCGGTGTCGGCGGCGGTGAGGGCTTCGGCCTGCGCAGCGGCGGCCCGCTGGCGATCATCTTCTCGCTGTTCGTGATCGGCCTGGCGGCGTTCTCGTTCCTGATCGACTTCGATGCCGCCGACCAGATGGTCCGCGCCGGCGCACCGGAGAAGGCCGCGTGGGGCATCGCGCTGGGCCTGACCGTCACGCTGGTCTGGCTCTACATCGAGATCCTGCGCCTGCTCAGTTACTTCAACAACAATTAGCAGACTCGACTGAAAAGGGCGCCCACCACGGTGGGCGCCCTTTTTCTCTGCTCTCGGCGTTGAGACTGCGCTGACGGCGAGCGCCACTCGCACTTCTGCGCCGTGGGCGCAGTCTCAACGCCGGGTGCGCGTCAGGAGAGGCGCTCGACGACCATCGCCATGCCCTGCCCGCCGCCGACGCACATCGTCTCGATGCCGAAGGTCTTGTCGTGGTAGGCCAGGTTGTTCAGCAGGGTGGCGGTGATGCGGGCCCCCGTCATGCCGAACGGGTGGCCCAGCGCGATGGCGCCGCCGGAGACGTTGAGCTTGTCCTCGTCCATCCCCAGCTCGCGGGCCGAGCCCAGCACCTGCACCGCGAACGCCTCGTTGATCTCGTACAGATCGATGTCGCCGATCGACATCTTGGCGTTGGACAGCGCCTTGCGGACCGCCTCGATCGGCCCCAGGCCCATGATCTCCGGGGACAGCCCGGTGACCCCGGTCGACACGATGCGCGCCAGCGGGGTCAACCCGAGTTCCTTGGCCTTGGTGTCGCTCATGATCACCACGGCGGCCGCCCCGTCGTTGAGCGGGCAGGCGTTGCCCGCGGTGATCGTTCCGTTGGGCCGGAACACCGGCTTGAGCTGGCTGATCTTCTCGTAGGTGGTGCCGGCCCGGGGGCCGTCGTCGGTGGAGACGACGGTGCCGTCGGCCAGTGTCACCGGGGCGATCTCGCGGGCGAAGAAGCCGCTGGTGATCGCCTCCTCGGCCCGGTTCTGCGACCGCACGCCCCAGTGGTCCTGGTCTTCCCGGCTGATGCCGGTGTAGGCGGCGACGTTCTCGGCGGTCTGGCCCATCGCGATGTAGACGTCGGGCAGTGCACCGTCCTCGCGCGGATCGTGCCACTCGGTGGCCCCGGCGGCCGCCTGCTCGGTGCGCGCCATCGCCTCGTCGAACACCGGGTTCTTGGAGTCCGGGGACCCGTCGGCCATGCCCTTGGGGAACCGTGAGACGGTCTCCACCCCGGCGGAGATGAAGGCGTCCCCCTCGCCGGCCTTGATCGCGTGGAAGGCCATCCGGGTGGTCTGCAGCGACGACGAGCAGTAGCGGTTCACCGTGGTGCCCGGCAGGAAGTCGTAGCCGAGCTCGACCGCCACGGCGCGGGCGATGTTGTACCCCGACTCGCCGGCGGGCTGGCCGCAGCCCATCATCAGGTCGTCGATGTCGTGCGGGTCGAGGGCGGGCACCTTGTCCAGCGCCGCCCGCACCATCTGGGCGGCCAGATCGTCGGGGCGCATCGACACCAGCGAGCCCTTGTTGGCCCGGCCGATCGGGGAGCGGGCGGTGGCGACGATGACGGCTTCAGGCATGACGGCTCCTTGCGGGTACGCGGGTAGTGGCGGCTAGGAACGAACCTAGCCCGCGGTCACCACGATCGGGGCAGGGACCCCGGTGGAGCGGCGCCACAACCGGCTGACGCGGGACAGCAGCGACCCGGTGCCGTCGGACCGGGATTCCAGTGCGTCCTCGGGCGGCTCCCCGCACACGAATTCGCCGAGTTCGCGGCACAGCGCGGGCAGGAGCTGTTTGGCGGCCAGCGAGTAGCCCACCGCCGACGGGTGGAACATGTCGGAGGAGAACAGCAGTTCGGGCGCCTGATAGAAGTGCGGCGCGAGCAGGTCGGAGAAGGGCACCGGAACACCGCCGGCGGATCGCACCGCGCTCGCCTGGGCCCGGGCCAGCCGCAGACCGCGGCTGCGGGCGACCCAGCGCAGGGGCTGGGGGATGGCCTTGATCACGCCGAAGTCCGGGCAGGTGCCGACGACGACGACCGCACCGCTGTCGCGCAGCCGGCGCACCGCGCGGCCCACCCGGCGTGCCGACGGGCCGAGTCCGTTGGGTTTGGTGATGTCGTTGGCGCCGATCATGATCACCGCCGCGTCCGGCGGGGGACCGGCGACGAACATCGCGTCGATCTGGCCGGACAGCCCCTTCGACGTCGCACCGACGATCGCCTTGGTGCTCAGCCGGATGCGCTGTCCGGACTCCTCGGCCAGTCCTCGGGCCAGCAGAACACCGGGCACCTCGTCGGCGACGGTGCAGCCGTATCCGGTGGCGGTCGAGTCACCGAAGATCATCAGGTGCAGGTCGAACGGGACGCCGCGGTGCCATCGTTCGACCGGCCCGCCCCCCGGGACGTACACCCCGTCGGCGCGCGGCGGGACGTCCCACGACTTGGGAATGACCTGGCGAGCCTGGTCGGCCTGCCCGCTGAGCAGGTTGCGGGCGCCCAGGTACGCCGAACCGGTCGAGGCCAGGGTGGCCGCGGCCGCCAGCGCGACGGTCAACCGACGTGGTGTGCGACTACCCGCGTGAGGAGCACTACCGCTGATGCCCACGGGGCAATTCTAGAGCCCCCACCGGACGGCATTCGGGCCGCGACACCGGTCTCCGATCACAGTGCGGTATCAACTCCGGTATCAAAAGCGTTTAACGGATTGTGATAATGGTTACAAATGCCAAGCTAAGTCGAGAGCTAGTCTGAGTAACCCGACTTATCCGTCACTACAACGCTGTAGGAAGTGGTCGCGATGACGGCACCGAGTAAGGTCCCCAGCTCAGCGCGAGTTGGCCTAGGGCCAGCTAGAGCGCGTAAAACGCGCCGCTTCCCGGTCAGCGACGGCGCCCCCGTCGAAGTGGTCGAGGACGGTCCGAGCCTCGCCGGGCGGCTGATGAGCCTTGCGGCGATGATGACGATCAAGCCCACACTGACGATCGGCAGCTACGCTCCGCGGCTGCCCTGGCCCTGGGGACTGGTCGACTTCGCGGCCCGGATCATGCGGCCGGCGCCGGGCACCGTGCGGGCCACGATCTCGCTGCCCAACTGCACCGCCCAGCTGGTCCGCGCCGCGGGCGTGCTGCCCGCCGACGGAAAGCGCAGCGTGATCCTGTACATGCACGGCGGGGCGTTCCTGACGTGCGGGGTCAACACGCACGGTCGCCTGGTGACCGCGCTGTCGAAGTTCGCCGACAGCCCGGTCCTGGTGGTGAACTACCGGATGATCCCCAAGCACTCCGTGGGCACCGCCCTCGACGACTGCGTCGACGGCTACCGGTGGCTGCGCGAGACCGGCTACGAACCCGACCAGATCGTGCTGGCCGGCGACTCGGCCGGCGGCTACCTGTCGCTGGCCCTGGCCGAACGTCTGCTCGCCGACGGCGTCGAGGGCTACGAAGGAGAGACGCCGGCCGCGGTCGTCACGATGTCGCCGCTGTTCGAGATCGACAACGAGGCCCGCGGTGACCATCCCAACGTGCGCACCGACGCGATGTTCCCGCACAAGGCGTTCCACGCCCTGGTCGAGCTGATCGAAGAGGCGGCCGAGCGCCGGATCGTCGACGGCCGCCCCGAGCAGGTCTACGAACCGC
Source organism: Actinomycetota bacterium (assembly GCA_034190095.1). Classification (GTDB taxonomy): domain Bacteria; phylum Actinomycetota; class Actinomycetes; order Mycobacteriales; family Mycobacteriaceae; genus Mycobacterium. The sequence goes on along the minus strand of JAXHTL010000019.1, from coordinate 20,358 downwards.
TCGACCACATCGAACCGGGTCTGCCCCGGACGCTGATCCACGTGTCGGGCTCCGAGGTGCTGCTCAGCGACGCCCGCAAGGCCGCACGCCTGCTCGCCGCCGCCGGCGTTCCCGTCGAGTTACGCATCTGGCCTGGTCAGATGCATGTTTTCCAGCTGGGCGCGCCCGCGGTGAACGAAGCCAACCGGTCCCTGCGGCAGATCGGCGAGTACATTCGCGAGGCCACCTGGTAGTCGCGGCGCCGGCCTGGGACGATAGACGCCATGCGGATCGCCCGGCACGTCAGTGAACTCATCGGCAACACGCCTCTGGTGCAGTTGAACTCGGTCGTGTCACCGGGCTCGGGCACGGTGGCCGCCAAGATCGAATACCTCAACCCCGGCGGCAGCTCCAAGGACCGCATCGCGATCAAGATGATCGACGCGGCCGAGGCGAGCGGCGAGCTGCGCCCCGGCGGGACCATCGTCGAACCCACGTCCGGCAACACCGGGGTGGGCCTGGCGCTGGTCGCCCAGCAGCGCGGCTACAAGTGCATCTTCGTCTGCCCCGACAAGGTCAGCGGCGACAAGCAGAACGTCCTGCGCGCCTACGGCGCCGATGTCGTCGTCTGCCCGACGGCCGTGCCGCCGGACCACCCGGACAGCTACTACAGCGTGTCCAACCGGCTGGTCGAGGAGATCGACGGCGCGTGGAAGCCCGACCAGTACTCCAACCCGATGGGCCCGGAGAGCCATTACGACACGACGGGGCCCGAGATCTGGGCCGATACCGACGGAAAGGTGACCCACTTCGTGGCCGGTGTCGGCACCGGGGGCACCATCACCGGCGCCGGCCGCTACCTCAAGGAGGTGTCGGGCGGGCAGGTGAAGGTCATCGGAGTGGATCCGGAGGGGTCGGTGTACTCGGGCGGCACCGGGCGGCCCTATCTGGTCGAGGGGGTCGGGGAGGACTTCTGGCCGTCGGCCTACGACCCGTCGGTGCCCGACGAGATCATCGCGGTGTCGGACGCCGACTCGTTCGAGATGACCCGCCGGCTGGCCCGGGAGGAGGCGCTGCTGGTCGGTGGCTCCTGCGGGATGGCGGTCGTCGCGGCGATCCAGGTCGCCGAGCGGGCCGGCCCGGATGCGCTGGTGGTGGTGCTGCTGCCCGACGGTGGCCGCGGCTACATGTCGAAGATCTTCAGCGACGAATGGATGTCGTCCTACGGGTTCCTGCGCAGCCGCCTCGACGGCACGGTCGAGGAGTCCACGGTCGGCGACGTGCTGCGGGGCAAGTCGGGTGAGCTGCCCGACCTGGTGCACACCCATCCGTCGGAGACGGTGCGCGACGCCATCGGAATCCTGCGGGAGTACGGGGTGTCCCAGATGCCGGTCGTGGGCGCCGAGCCGCCGGTGATGGCCGGCGAGGTGGCCGGCAGCGTGTCCGAACGTGATCTGCTCTCCGCGGTGTTCGAGGGACGCGCCAAGCTCGCCGACGCGGTGGCCGACCACATGGGGCCGCCGCTGCCGCTGATCGGGGCCGGCGAGCTGGTCAGCAACGCGGGCAAGACGTTGCGCGACTGCGATGCGGTGATGGTGGTCGAGGATGGCAAGCCCGCGGGGGTGCTGACCCGGCACGACCTGCTGGGCTTCCTGTCCGAGGGGAACGTGCGCCGGTGACGCCGCGGCAGCGGTACCGGCTGCCGGGCGTTTTCATGATCAACTTTCATGATCAGCGAGCCGCACGAATCGCTGGCTCTAAGGTTCTTCTCAGGTAGGGTGTGATCGCTCGTCCCTGTACGGAAGGCGCAGATGATCGATCAGCCGCCGCCGCCAGTCGGTGGCCAGCCGCCTCCTCCGGTGCCGTTCGGGAATCCGGGCTTCTCGGGGCCGGTGCCGACGCTGCCCGCCGGTGCCTACACCCCATGGCACACCCGGGTGTTCGCCTGGCTGCTCGACTATCTGCCGTTCTCGCTGATCATCGGGATCGGCTGGGCGGTGCTGGCGGCAACCCGGGAGACCGCGTGCCTCACCGACATCTCCGAGTACGACCTGGGGCAGTTCTGTGCCACCGAGACGTCCACGATCGGGCTGGTGTCGGCCTGGGCCGTCTTTCCGGCCTTCGCCGTCGGTTATCTGGTCTGGAACCTCGGCTATCGGCAGGGCACCACCGGCAGCAGTGTCGGCAAGGCGATCCTGCGGTTCCGGCTGATCGGTGAAAGGAGCGGAGCCCCAATCGGTTTCGGCCTTTCGGTGGTGCGCGAACTGATCTATCTGGTGCTCAACGTCGCCTGCCTGCTGCTGTGGTTGATCGCGGTGCTCTTTCCGCTGTGGGATGCTAAGCGCCAGAGTCTTGTCGACAAGTTCCTGTCGACTGTTTGTGTCCCGCTTCCGCACTACTGACCGAAGGAGCTTCGATGTCGGACAACCCATCTCAGCCCGAGGGCTATCCACCGCCCGGCGGCCAGCAGCCCCCTCCCGGCGGCTATCCGCCGCCGCCCCCGGGTGGCTATCCGCCGCCCCCGCCCCCGGGCGGGGGTTATCCGCCGCCGCAGGGGACCGGGTATCCGCCACCTCCGCAGGGTGGCTACCCACCGCCTCCGTCCGGGGGATACCCGCCGCCTCCTCCACCCCAGTCGAGCGGCTTCCCCCCGGCCGGCGGGCCGGGCGGGTTCCCGCCACCGGCTCCGGGCTACCCCCAGTACGACGGCGCGCCGGCCTACAGCGTCGGCGCGGGAGTCAGCTGGGCATGGAACAAGTTCAGCAAGAACGCGGTGCCGATGATCGTGGCCACTCTGGTCTTCGGGCTGATCAGTGTCGGGTTGCAGGCATTGATCAACGTCATCCAGGTGCTGGTCTCCCCGGGCAGCACCAGCTACATGTCCGACGACAGCGGACTCTCGTTCTCCTATTCGGCCACCGGCCCGGCGGCTGTGCTCGTTGCCATCGTGGGCTGGATCATCTCGCTGATCGTCACCGCGGCCATCCAATCCGCCTTCCTCGGTGGAGTCTTCGACATCGCCAACGGTCAACAGGTCTCCATCGGATCGTTCTTCCGGCCCCGCAGCATCGGCAACGTGATCATCGCCGGCCTGCTGGTCGGCATCATCACCTCGATCGGGCTGTTCCTCTGTGTGCTGCCCGGCCTGGCCGCGAGCATCTTCCTGATGTTCACCATCGTGGCGGTGCTCGACCGCAACTTCTCCCCGATCGACGGCATGAAGTCCAGCTTCGAGACCGGCAAGGCCAATTTCGGCGCCGTGCTGCTCACCTGGTTGGCGATGCTCGCGCTGGTGATCGTCGGGGCCCTGCTCTGCGGTGTCGGACTGCTGGTGGCGCTGCCGGTGGCGGCGCTGCTGCTGGTGTACGCCTACCGGGTGATGAACGGCGGGCCCGTGGCACCGGCCACGAACTAGGGCCTCGGGGACGGCTGTCGTGGGGCGCTTCGGACCGCAGGCCCGGAGCCCCCGCGCGGCCGACCGGTTCGACCGTGCCCGGTTCGCGGGAGGCACAGCTGCGAGGCTGCCACGAGGTGCATACGCGTCCTGGGTGCTGCGCGTGGGCGCGTGGTTCGTCGACGCCGTCCCGATCCTGCTCGCCTGGGCGGTGTTCGAACTCGTCACCCTCGCCACCGGCGGTAGGGACTGCGCGTACTACAACGGCGGCGATCTGGCCTGTTCGTCGGCCGGCACCGAGGTTCCCGTGGTGCTCTTCGGGGTGGGCGCCGGGCTCAGCCTGGGGTACCTGATCTGGAATCTGGGGTATCTGCAGGGCACCCGGGGTTCGAGCATCGGCAAGTCGGTGGTGAAGATCAAGGTGGTCAGCGAGCGGACCTGGCAGCCCATCGGTTTCGGTCGGTCGGTGCTGCGGCAGCTGGCCCACGTCCTGGACGTCGTCCCCTGCCTGCTGGGCTTCGTGCTGCCGCTGGTCGACCCCAGACGCCAGACGCTGGCCGACAAGGTGACGTCCTCGGTGTGCGTGCCGCTCACCCCGCGCGTCACCGACCTGCGGTGACGACGACACCCGTCGCAGAGCCGGGGTGTTTCACACGGCTACCCTGTCGTCCATGAGCGAGAAGCGCAGTGCGGCCGACCACTACGGCGCCTACGGACCGGCCACCAAGGCCATTCACGCCGGATACCGGCCCGACCCCGCCACCGGTGTGGTCAACGCACCGATCTACGCGAGCTCGACGTTCGCCCAGGACGGCGTGGGCGGATTGCGCGGCGGGTTCGAGTACGCGCGCACCGGCAACCCCACCCGGGCAGCACTGGAGGCCTCGCTGGCCGCGGTCGAGTCGGCCGGCTACGGGCGGGCGTTCAGCTCGGGGATGGCCGCCACCGACTGCGCCCTGCGAGCGGTGCTGCGCCCCGGCGACCACATGGTGATCCCCGACGACGCCTACGGAGGCACCTTCCGGCTCATCGACAAGGTGTTCACCCAGTGGGGGATCAGCTACACCGCGGTGGCGCTGACCGACCTGGACGCTGTTCGTGAAGCCGTCACCGGGGCCACCAGGTTGATCTGGGTGGAGACCCCGACCAACCCCCTGCTGTCGGTGGCCGACATCGCGGGGATCTGCGCGCTCGCGGCCGAGTCCGATGTGAAGGTGTTGGTGGACAACACCTTCGCCTCACCCGCGCTGCAACAACCGTTGCCGTTGGGCGCCGACATCGTGCTGCACTCGACCACCAAGTACATCGGCGGCCACTCCGATGTGGTCGGCGGTGCCCTGCTGACCGACGACGAGGAACTCGACGACGCCTTCGCGTTCCTGCAGAACGGTGCGGGCGCGGTGCCGGGCCCGTTCGACGCCTACCTGACCATGCGGGGGCTCAAGACACTGCCCTTGCGGATGCAGCGGCACAGCGACAACGCGGCGGCGATCGTGGACTTCCTGCAGGGGCACCCCGCGATCGGCACCGTGCTCTATCCGGGGCTGCCGACCCACCCCAACCACGAGGTCGCCGCCCGCCAGATGAGCGCGTTCGGCGGCATGGTGTCGGTCCGGCTGCGCGGCGGCCCGCAGGCGGCCCGCGAATTCTGCGCCCGCACAGAGATATTCATCCTGGCCGAGTCGCTCGGGGGAGTCGAGTCGCTGATCGAGTACCCCGGCGCGATGACGCACGCTTCCACGGCGGGGTCGCAGCTGGAGGTTCCCGACGACCTCGTGCGGCTCTCCGTCGGAATCGAGGACGTCGCCGACCTGCTGGGTGATGTGGAGCAGGCGCTGACCGGTCTGGGCTGACGCAGCGTCCGGTCAGCTCAGCCGGGCCAGTGCGTGGCGCACCGCCGATGCGGTGACCGCCAGGTTGACCTCGGCCACGCCGGACGGTGACTCCTCAACCCAACTGCCGCCGGCTATTTCGCCGGCGCGCGCGTGCACCCAGCGCCACCCGCGGTCGTTGAGGCTCAGCAGTGCGCCCAGCCCGTCGACCGAGTGCAGCACGGTGATGACCGCAGCCGTCGCCGGTGCCGGGGGAGTCCGGTCGAACAGGGCGCTCAGCACCGCGGTGCGTGCCGGGCCCACCCTGTCGCGGCCGGTCAGCGGAAACGAGCAGGCTCGTCGCCGCCGCGCGGCCGGCTGCTCGACACGTCGGATCAGTCCGTCACGCTCCAGGCGTTCGATCAGCCGGCCCTCGGTGGTCCTGCCCAGCTTCTTCACCGCGACGGCGGGCTGCACCGGTCTGCGCGCCAGCATCGCGAAGGCCGGTCCGGTCACCGGATCGGCCGGGCCCGGGACGGCCAGCGCGATCAGCCGGCCCGCCGGGGCCGGGTCGCCCGGAACAGCCGGGCGGATCATGCCGGCGTGGGCGAGGTCGAGCAGCACCGCGGCACCGAGAACGTGATCACGGCGCGGCCGCTCCAGCGAGGGCTGCGCCGACGCGTTGTCCAGCAGCAGCAACAACAGCTCTTCGGCGATGCGCGCCATGGCCGCGAGATTAAGCCATCACCGACGCGCTCGCCCAGGACGGCCGGACGGGCGGCCGGCCGTGCCGCGGCTGACGATCAGCCGTGGTAGGGCTCGGCGCTGACCAGAGTCACCTTGACGGTGTTGCCGTTGGGCACGGTGTAGGACCGCGACTCGCCCACCTTGGCGTCGATGAGGGCGCCGCCCAGCGGCGAGTTGGGCGAGTACACCTCGAGCTTGCCGTCGCTGATGCCCTCCTGGCGGGTGGCGATCAGGAACGTCTCGGTGTCGGACTCGTCGTCGTCGTAGTAGACCTTGACCACCGACCCGGGCAGCGCCACGCCGGACTGGCTGGGAGCCTCGCCGACCTTGGCGTTGTTGAGCAGCTCCTGCAGCTGGCGGATGCGGGCCTCCTGCTGGCCCTGCTCCTCGCGGGCGGCGTGGTAGCCGCCGTTCTCGCGCAGGTCACCTTCCTCGCGCCGGTCGTTGATCTCGGCGGCGATGACCGGGCGATTGGCGATCAGCTGGTCGAGCTCCGCCTTCAGTCGGTCGTAAGACTCTTCGGTCAGCCAGGTGACCTGGGTGTCGGTCATGTCGTCGCGCTCCTGTCGTTGTTGCTTCCGCGCATACCGCGTGAGAAGGCTGTGACACGGCACCGGGAGCTGTCGTACGTGTATTGCCGCTCTGGGCGCGCTCAATCCGAGGCGCTAAATGCAGCAATACACGGCTCCAGCAGGAACCGTGTATCAGTCCATGATAGCACCGGGGGGTCACCCGGTTTTCACGATTTGGCTGGACGGAGTTCGTCGCTCAGCTGCCGGGTCACTCGCCGACCAGGTAGGACGGCACATCGGTGCCGCAGCCGTACACGTCGCCGACCACCGCCGGAGCGCTGGTCGTGACCACGGTGGTGACCTGGACCGTTGCCGCCTGGGACGGTGGTACCAGCACCTCGCGCCGCCCCGTCTCGGTCCCGTCGTAGGAGCGGGCGCGCACGATGCAGACCACCGGCTGGGCCGGGTCGTCGCGGGTGACGCTCATGGTCACCTCGATGGTCCGGTCGTCGATCACCTGGTATCCGCCCAGTTCGCCCTCGACCTCGCCGGAGCCGAACCGGGTGAACGCGATGGCGGCGATCGCCACCCCGGCCGCCGCGACCAGCACGGTCAACCCGACCGCGATCCAGCGCCGGGCGGGCCGGCTCAGCCGCTGGCGCCCGTAGCGCGCTTCGGGACGATCGATCATCTCGTTTTGCATGCCCGTCGGTCGGGTGGGTGTACTAGAGGGTGGAACTATAAAGCCAGTGTGCGCGGTTGCACCGTAGCGTGAGCTCCAGCGTGACTGCCCCAGCAGGTGAACAGCTAAGAGGGAACAGGTTGACCGAACTGCGGTTGATGGCCGTACACGCCCACCCGGACGACGAGTCCAGCAAAGGGGCGGCGACGATGGCGCGCTACGTCGACGAGGGCGTGCGCGTCATGGTCGTGACGCTGACCGGCGGCGAACGGGGAGACATCCTCAACAAGGCGATGGACATCCCCGAGGTGCACGGCCGGATGCCGCAGATTCGACGGGACGAGATGGCCCGGGCCGCCGAGATCCTCGGGGTCGAGCATCACTGGCTGGGCTTCGTCGACTCCGGACTGCCCGAGGGTGACCCGCTTCCGCCGCTGCCGGAGGGGTGTTTCGCGCTGGAACCCCTCGAGATCCCCACCGAGGCGCTGGTGCGGGTGATCCGCGACTTCAAACCCCACGTCATGACCACCTACGACGAGAACGGCGGCTATCCGCACCCCGACCACATCCGCTGCCACCAGGTGTCCGTCGCGGCGTACGAGGCGGCCGCCGACCATCGCCTCTACCCCGACGCCGGCCAGCCGTGGAGCGTGCACAAGCTGTACTACACCCATGGCTTCCTGCGGCAGCGCATGCAGGTGCTCCAGGACGAGTTCGTCCGTAACGGACAGGAGGGGCCGTTCGCGAAGTGGCTGGAGAAATGGGATCCCGACGACGATCTGCTCGGCAAACGGGTGACGACCCGCGTCGAGTGTGCGAAGTACTTCACCCAGCGCGACGAGGCGCTGCTGGCCCATGCCACCCAGATCGACCCCAACAGTTTTTTCTTCACCACCCCGCTGGAATGGCAGCATCGACTGTGGCCGACCGAGGAGTTCGAGTTGGCGCGGTCGCGGGTGCCGGTACGGCTGCCCGAGACCGACCTGTTCGCTGGGATCGAGGGACGTGGTGAGTGACAGTGAGTAGCGCCGTGACGCTCGGAGTCACGCTGGTGGCCGGACTGCTGGCCCAGGACGGGCCCCAGCAGACCGGGCCCGACTTCGGTAAGGCCAGTCCGTTCGGGCTGATCGTCGTGCTGTTGTTGCTGATCGGCACCTTCCTGCTGGTCTGGTCGATGAACCGGCACCTGCGTCGCCTGCCGAAGTCGTTCGGGGACTCCGAGGACGAAGCCGGGGGCACCGATGCCGACGGGGCCGCCGGCGCCGAACCCGGTGGTGCCGCCGGATCCGGGCCGGAGGGGACCAACCGCGACCCGGGCTGAGCGATGACCAACGCGCTGGCTGCCGCGACCAGCCCCTACCTGCGACAGCACGCGGGCAACCCGGTGCACTGGCAGGAGTGGACACCGGAGGCGCTCGCCGAGGCGGCGCGCCGCGACGTGCCGATTCTGCTGTCGGTGGGGTATGCAGCCTGCCACTGGTGCCATGTGATGGCCCATGAGTCCTTCGACGACGCCGAGGTGGCTGCCGTCACGAACGCGGACTTCGTCTGCATCAAGGTCGACCGCGAGGAACGTCCCGACCTCGATGCGGTGTACATGAACGCCACGGTCGCGCTCACCGGGCAGGGCGGCTGGCCGATGACGTGTTTCCTGACCCCGGACGGACGGCCGTTCTTCTGCGGCACGTATTACCCGAAGCCGGCGTTTCTGGAGTTGCTCGCGGCTGTCACCGAGACCTGGCGGACCCGCCGCGGCGAGGTCGAGCAGGCCGGTGACCACATTGCCGGCGAGCTGCGCTCGATGGCCTCCGGGCTGCCCGGGGGTGGGCCACCGGTGTCGCCCGAGGTGTGCGACAGCGCGGTGGCGGCGGTGGTCGCCGACGAGGACACCGTCCACGGCGGGTTCGGCGGGGCGCCCAAGTTCCCGCCGTCGGCGCTGCTGGAGGCGTTGCTGCGCAACCACGAACGCACGGCGGTGCAGGCGCCGTTGGCCACCGTCTCGCGCGCCTGCTCGGCGATGGCGCGCGGCGGACTCTACGACCAGCTGGCCGGTGGATTCGCCCGCTACAGCGTCGACGAGGCCTGGGTGGTGCCGCATTTCGAGAAGATGCTCTACGACAACGCCCAGCTGCTACGCCTGTACGCGCACTGGGCTCGGCTGAGCGGGGACCCACTGGCGCACCGGATCGCCGCCGAGACGGCGCGATTCATGCTCGACGAGCTGCGTTGCGGTCCGGTGTTCGTCTCGTCGCTGGACGCCGATGCCGCCGGTCGGGAGGGCCTGACCTATGTGTGGACCGGCGATCAGCTGCGCGAGGTCCTCGGAGCCGACGACGGGAACTGGGCGGCAACGGTTTTCGGGGTCACGCCGGGAGGGAATTTCGAACACGGGTCCGCGGTGCTGCAGCTGCGCGCCGACCCCGGCGACGCCGCGCGCTTCGAGCGCGTCCGCACCGCTCTGCTGGCCGCACGCTCGATGCGGCCGCAGCCGGCCCGCGACGACAAGGCGGTGACCGCCTGGAACGGGTTGGCGATCACCGCCCTGGCCGAGGCCTCCTTCGCACTGCGGCAGCCGGATCTGCTCGCCGCGGCCACCGACTGTGCACGGGCGATCCTGGAGCTGCATGTCGTCGACGGGCGGCTGCGCCGGGCCAGTCTGGGCCCGGTGGTGGGTTCCAGCGCGGGCATCCTGGAGGATCATGCGGCGCTGGCCACCGGGTTGTTGACGCTGTACCAGGCCACCGGCGACCCAGGCCGGCTGACCGAGGCGATGACGCTGCTGGATGTCGCCCTCGAGCATTTCGCCGATCCCGGCCGCGACGGCCGGTTCTTCGACGCGGCCGACGATGCCGAACAGTTGGTGCTGCGGCCGTCGGATCCGTTGGACGGAGCGACGCCGTCGGGGTCTGCGTTGCTGGCCGAGGCGCTGCAGCTGGCAGCGCATCTGGCACCCGCCGACCGGGCGGCGCGCTATGCCGGGGCGGCCGACGCCGCGCTGGGCGTGGCCACGGTGCTGCTGGCCCGGGCGCCACGATCGGGTGGGCACTGGCTGGCGGTCGCCGAGGCCGCCGTGCGGGGCCCGATCCAGATCGCGGTGGCCTGCGACGCACCGGATTCCGCGCTGCTGGCCGCCGCGCGGACGCTGGCACCGGGTGGCGCGGTGGTGGTGGGCGGACCCGCGGACTCGTCGGAGTTGCTGCGCGACCGGCCCCGCGTCGGTGGTGCCGATGCGGCCTACGTGTGCCGCGGCCGCGCCTGCGACCTGCCGGTCACCACTGCCGAGGATCTCGCTGCCGCGCTGGGGCGCTCCGTGTAGCGTGCCGCACATGAGCTTCGAGCCCGATGTGCTGCAAGGTTTCGTCCAGCGCTACCTCGACACCGTCGCCGGCGGCAAGGCCGACGAGGTCGCCGCGCTCTACGCCGAGGACGCCACCCTCGAGGATCCGGTCGGCGGCGGTGAGGTGCACATCGGACGCCAGGCCATCGCCGGTTTCTACAAGGTGATGGAGGGCGGCGAGATCGTCACCGAGCTGCTGAACTTCCGCGCCGGCGGGCACGAGGCGGCATTCATGTTCGCGATCACCGTGGGCGGCGCGATGCGTATCGAGCCGATCGAGGTGATGACCTTCGACGGCGAGGGCAAGATCACGTCGATGAAGGCCTACTGGAGCCCCGCCGACGTCACCCAGCTCTGAGCGGCCCCGTAGTCGGGGCAGAGTTCGCGCACACTCGCGTCGGGCGCACTGTGGCGCCGGACTTGCACGCCGTGCGGTGAGCACGCATCGAGGTGCGAGGCCGGGGCCGTGAGCGTGCGTGAAGTGGCGGTTCTGGCAGGCGTGTCGGCTGCAGACACGCACGCTCGCGCTGAGGAGCGGGGGGGCGACGCGCGTTCGGCTAGAAGACGGCGAACCACATCGCGATGTAGTGGCAGATCGCCGCGACCGCCGTGCAGGCGTGGAAGAACTCGTGGTGGCCGAACGTGGTCGGCCACGGATTGGGCCACTTCAGCGCGTAGAGCACGCCGCCGATGCTGTACAGCGCGCCGCCGACGATCAGCAGCACCACCGCCGCGACGCCGGCGCCGTGCATGATCGGCCCGATGAACCACGCCGCCACCCAGCCCAGCAGGATGTAGAGCGGCACCCCCAGCCACCGCGGGGACGACGGCCACAACATCTTGAGCGCAACCCCGGCCAGCGCGCCGGCCCAGACGATCCAGAACAGCACCATCCCTTTGGTTTCGGGCAGGGCCAGCAGGGCGAACGGCGTGTAGCTGCCCGCGATGAACAGGAAGATCATCGAGTGGTCGGCCCGCTTCATCCAGGTGCGCGCCGTCGTCGAGGTCCAGTGCACCCGGTGGTAGGTGCCGCTGACGGTGAACATCGCCACGATCGTCAACGTGTAGATCAGCGTCGCGATCCCGGCGCGGGTCGACTCCACCGACCAGGACACCGCGACCAGCGTGGCGCCGCAGATGACCGCGATGACCGCCGAATACACGTGGATCCAGCCGCGCAGCCGCGGCTTACCGAGGAACTGGGCGACTCCCTCGGCGACCGCCTCGGGCAGATCCTCGGGCCCACGCGCCGTGTCGTCGGTGTCCCTGGGATCGACTGATGTCGGCACGTCAACCTCCACTGACTGGCATGGCGCTTCCCAGCGTCACAGTACGCTGGACAACCGTGGACCTCATTCCGCGGCGACTCAAGGAGCCGATGTACCGGCTCTACGAGATGCGGCTGCGCCACGAGGTGTCGCCGGCCCGCTCGGAGCTGCCCCGCCACATCGCGGTGCTGTGTGACGGCAACCGCCGCTGGGCGCGTGAGCTCGGTCACGACGACGTCAGCTACGGCTACCGGATGGGTGCGGCCAAGATCGCCGAGATGCTGCGCTGGTGTCACGAGGCCGGTATCGAGATGGCCACGGTGTATCTGCTCTCCACCGAGAACCTGCAGCGTCACCCGGACGAACTGTCCTCGCTGATCGAGATCATCACCGAGGTCGTCGAGGAGATCTGCGCGCCGGTCAACCGGTGGAGCGTCCGCACCGTGGGCGATCTGGAGTTGCTCGGCGAGGAACCCGCGCGCCGGCTGCGCGACGCGGTGCGCTCCACCAACGGCAACGCCGGCGTGGAAGGCCGGGCGTCCTTTCACGTCAACGTCGCCGTCGGATACGGCGGCCGCCAGGAGATCGTCGACGCGGTCCGCGCGCTGCTGGCCAAAGAGCTGGCCAACGGCGTCACCGGCGACCGGCTGATCGAGGCCGTCACCGCCGAGGCCATCTCGCAGAATCTGTACACCTCGGGTCAGCCCGACCCGGACCTGGTGATCCGCACCTCCGGCGAGCAGCGGCTGTCGGGCTTCCTGTTGTGGCAGAGCGCCTACTCGGAGATGTGGTTCACCGAGGCCTACTGGCCGGAGTTCCGCCGGGTCGACTTCCTGCGCGCGCTGCGCGACTACAGCGCCAGGCACCGGCGCTACGGGCGATAGGCGAGTCGGTGATGGTCGCCCTGTCCGGACTGCTCTTCGGTCTGAGCTGGTGGCTGGGGCTGTATCTGCTGTCCCGTGATCCCCGCAAACCGGTGCTGGTGCTGGCCGCGATCGGGTTGACCGGCTTCGCGGCCGTGGTGGCCCTGGACGCTGTTCGGCTGGTCAGCGAGTCGGAGTCGTTGAGCCGCATCGAGATCTACCTCGTCGCCGTACCCGGCGTCGCCTGGTTCGCGGTGCTGCTGGAGCTGTCGCGGCCGCGCGACACGTGGCGAAGCAGGGCCGGCGAAGGGGCCCTGGTCGCCGGGGTGGCCGTGGTGGCGTTCCTGGGGGCGACGATGGCCGGCGGCGTCGACGGCCCGCTGCGGCTGGGACACTGGGTCATGTTCGGCGCCCTGTCGGTGCCCGTGCTGGCCGCGATGGTGCGGGCGGTGGCGCGACACTCGCAGCCCGGCCCGGTGGTCGGGTTCGTCGTCGTCGCGACGTTGTTCTTCGCCCTCGGCAACGCCATCCTGATCATCCCGCTGGGGCTGGTGCCCAGCTGGCTGGCACTGGCGTCCACCGGATTCGACGTCGCGCTGCTCGGTGTGGCGGTGGCGATCGGCGACGCCTTCGACGAAGGCCATGCGCTGCGCAAGGACATGTTGCGATCGTTCGCCGGGACGTTCCTGGTGGCGGCGCTGTTCGGTGGCCAGGTGCTGATCGGGATCGCGGTCGCCGGGCTGAGCACCACGTTGACCGTGCTGCTGTTCACCAGCCTGGCCATCGCCATCGCGATCAACGTGCTGGCCGATCCGCTGGCCGGGCTGGTCGACCGGCTCGCGTTCTCCCGCTCCCCGGAGCTGCGCGCCGACCGCGCCGCGCTGCGCGGAACCGAGGCGGCGCTGCCCAGACGCGCAGCCGGCCCGCTCGACGACATGGACTCCGAGACCTTCGTCCGGGTCACCCGGCGCGCGCTCGGGCACTACGGCGACCTGTCCAAGCTCGTCGCCAGCCCGCTGACCGCGCTGCCGCTGATCGACGAGCGGCTGGCCCGGCGGGGCGCGCCCGATCAGCCGCTGGAGCGGGCCAACGAGCTCAAGGCGCTGCTGGCCGAACGGATCGACGGACTCAAACCACGCGACGGCGGCGACTTCGGGACCACCGAGCAGTGGCGCCACTACAACTCGCTGTACTTCCCCTACGTCGCGGGGGTGCGGGCGTACGCGCAGAACGCGACGGCGGCCGGGCTGGACCCGGTCGCGCGGCAGGCGTGGCAGTGGTTGGTCACCGAGGTGCCGCAGCGCTCGCTGCACAACTGGCAGAACGCGGCGGCGCGCGTCATCGCGATGGATCTGCGCAGCGACCTCGTCTCCACCCGCTAGCGCACATCCCGGCAGGGGTCCTGACCTGCGGTCGGCAGTATCTGGCAGCCGACGGTGTCGAGTTGGCAGCGGCAGCTGCGAACCATCGATGCCATGACCGCCAACCCCGTCGCCACCGCCGGTAGCACCTCGGCCGACACCGCCCACCTGCTGCGGTTCGCGCTGCGTGCCGACGCCACCCTGTGTGGCGGCCTCGGTCTTCTCGTCGCGGTGGCGGCCGACCCGCTGGCGCGGTTGTCCGGGCTGTCGGCCACCGCGGAGTGGCTTACCGGCGCCGCGCTGGTCGGTTACGGCGCACTGCTCTACGCGGTGTCCGGGGTGCGGTCGGTGCGGCGGGTCGGCCAGTGCGTCCTCGCCGGGAACCTCGCCTTCGCCGTCGCGCTCGGCGTGGTCCTGGCCGGCGGCTGGCTGCCGCTGACCGGGTTCGGCGTCGCCGCCGCGGTGACGTTCGCCGCGGTCACGCTCGGCTTCGCCGGGCTGCAGTACCTCGGGGTGCGCCGTCTGGCGCGACCCCCGCATGACTGGTCCGGGGCCGGCGCCGCGCACGCGAGGAGCGTGAGCTCGCGGGTGCGAGGTTCCGGCGTCGGCTCCGGCACCGGTCGTCCGTTCGCAACACCCACCCACTGAAAGGAATCACCATGACCGCCACCTTCTCCGCACGGCTGGGCGAATCGACCGACTCGTTGCTGCGTTTCGCGATGCGCGCCGACGCGGTGCTGACCGGGCTGGCCGGCGTGCTCGTACTGCCGCTGGCCGGCTGGCTGGCCAGCGTGTCGGGCACCACCACGACGATCGAGTACGCGCTGGCGGCGTTCTTCGTCGGCTACGGCGTCGTGGTGTTCGGGCTCTCGACACTGCCGCGGATCGCGACGGCGGGCCTGGCGGTGATGGCGGCGAACCTGCTCTACTCGGTGGCCGCGGTGCTCGTGGTCGTCACCGACGTGTGGACGCTGACCACCACGGGGATCGTTCTGGTGCTGGCCACCGGGCTCTACACCCTGGTCTTCGCCGACCTGCAGTACGTGGGCTGGCGGCGGCTGCGCCGGACGTCCGCCGAACGCGCATAGCCGCGGTTTCGTGGCCCGGCGCGCGGCACCGTGGGTGCCCGCGCCGGGCAGGTGTGTGGTGCGTGTCCTCAGAGCTTGCGCAGCCGCAGCCGGTTGATGGAGTGGTCGGCGTCCTTGCGCAGCACCAGCGTGGCCCGCGGCCGGGTCGGCAGGATGTTCTCCATCAGGTTCGGGCGGTTGATCGACTGCCAGATGTCCCGCGCGGCGAACACCGCCTGCTCGTCGGACAGCGTCGAGTAGTGATGGAAATGCGAGGCCGGGTCGGCGAAGGCGCCCGCCCGCATCGACAGGAACCGGGAGATGTACCACTGCTCGATGTCCTCGATGCGCGCGTCGACGTACACCGAGAAGTCGAACAGGTCCGACACCATCAGCGCCGGACCGGTCTGCAGCACGTTGAGCCCTTCGAGGATCACGATGTCGGGGTGCTCGATGATCTGCTTCTCGCCGGGCACGATGTCGTAGAGCAGGTGCGAGTACACCGGGGCGCACACCGCGTCGGCCCCGGACTTGACCGCGGTGACGAACCGCATCAGCGCCCGGCGGTCATAGCTTTCCGGGAAGCCCTTGCGGTGCATCAGGTTTCGCCGCTTCAACTCGGAGTTGGAGTACAGGAACCCGTCGGTGGTGACCAGGTCGACGCGGGGGTGGTGTTCCCAGCGCGCCAGCAGTGCCTGCAGCACGCGGGCGGTGGTGGACTTGCCGACCGCGACGCTGCCGGCCACACCGATCACGAACGGCACCGGCCGGTCCGGGCTCTGCACCGGCTCGCCCAGGAACTCCGCGGTCGCCGCGAACAGCGCCTGGCGCGCCGCCACCTGCAGGTGGATCAGACGGGCCAGCGGAAGATAGACCTCCTGGACCTCGAGCAGGTCGATCTTCTCGCCCAGGCCGCGCAGCTTGACCAGCTCGTCCTCGGTCAGCTTCAACGGTGTCGACATGCGCAGTGCGCGCCACTGACTCCGGTCGAATTCCACGTAGGGGCTCGGGTCGCTCAGCCGCGCCATGCGCACAGTCTTACAGCTAGCGTGGGGCGGCATGGACCCCGGTATGGATTCTGGTGCGGATTCCGTCGTGCAGGGCACGGCCTCGCCGAGCTTGATCCGCGAGTACCTGATGCTCGGATTGCGCTTCGACAGGGTCGAGGAAGGCTACGTCGACGCGTTCACCGGTGACCCCGCGCTGCGCCGCGCGGTGGCCGACGAGCCGCGCCCGGATCCTGCCGATCTGGTGCGTCAGGCGCACCAGTTGCTCGCCGAGCTCCCCGCCGGACTCGACGAGGAACGCGCGGCGTTCGTCGGGGCCCACCTGCGGGCACTGGCCTGCGCGGGCCGCAAGTTCGCCGGCGAGGACGTCGGTTTCGTCGACGAGGTCGAGGCGTACTTCGACGTCCGGATCAGCCCCGGTGATCCGGAGCGCTACCGGCAGGCGCACGCCAGGCTCGACGAGGCGCTCGGCGGCACCGGGCCGCTGGCCGAGCGGATCCAGGCGCACCGGTCGGGCGAGGAGATCCCGCCCGCCCGCCTCGAGGAGTGCATTCACGCGTTCTCCAGCGCGCTGCGGGACCGGGTCCGGGCGACGTTCCCGCTGCCGGCCCGCGAGACCATCACCTACGAGGTGGTCACCGACAAGCCCTGGTCGGGCTTCAACTACTACCTGGGCGACTACACCTCCACCGTCGCCGTCAACGCCGACCTCAAACAGCAGATGTCGAACCTGCCGCGGCTGGTGGCCCACGAGTCCTATCCCGGTCACCACACCGAGCACTGCCGCAAGGAGGCGGGCCTGGTGCAGGGCAAGGGTCAGGCCGAGCAGACGATCTTCCTGGTCAACACCCCGCAGTGCCTGATGGCCGAGGGGTTGGCCGATCTGGCGTTGTACGCGGCCGTGGGGCCCGGGTGGGGGACGTGGGCCGGCGAGATCTACGCCGACCTGGGCCTGCGCTTCGACGGTGAGCGGGCCGAGGCGATCTCGGAGGCCACCACCGCGCTGGCCGACGTCCGGCAGGACGCCGCGCTGATGCTGCACGACCAGCACCGCCCCGTCGACGACGTCGTGGAGTTCCTCAAGCGGTGGCTGCTGGTCAACGACGAACGGGCCCGGCAGATGCTGCGTTTCCTGTCCTCGCCGCTGTGGCGGGCCTACACCAGTACCTACGTCGAGGGATACCGGCTGCTGCGCGGCTGGCTGGACGCCCGGCCCGCCGAGGTCGGTCTCACCGAGCGGTTCGCCAGGCTGCTCGACGAGCCACTGATCCCGTCGTCGCTGCGGGCCGGCGAGCGCCCGCCGGCGGACGCGCGTTCCCGCTAGCGCCGGGCGCCGGGACGCCACCACCGGCGCTCGTTCGCGGAATGCGCCCCGACTAGGCTCGCTGTCATGACTGCTGACTCCACCATCGCCGGTCTGGGTGCCGAGTACGCCGATACCGCCAGCGAGGCCTACCGGGCCGCGCTGCGGGTGATCGAATCCGTCGAACCCCGCATCGCCGACGCGACCCGTAAAGAGCTTGCCGATCAGCGGGGTTCGCTCAAGCTGATCGCCAGCGAGAACTACGCCTCACCGGCGGTGCTGCTGACCATGGGCACCTGGTTCTCGGACAAGTACGCCGAGGGCACCATCGGGCACCGTTTCTACGCGGCCTGCCAGAACGTGGACACCGTCGAGTCGCTGGCCGCCGAGCACGCCCGCGAACTGTTCGGCGCCCCGTATGCCTATGTGCAGCCGCACTCGGGAATCGACGCCAACCTGGTGGCCTACTGGGCGATCCTGGCCACCCGCGTGGAAGCCCCCGGGCTCGCCGAGTTCGGCGCCAAGCACATCAACGACCTGTCCGAGGCCGACTGGGAGTCGCTGCGCAACAAGATGGGCAACCAGCGGCTGATGGGTATGTCGCTGGACACCGGCGGCCATCTCACCCACGGCTTCCGGCCCAACATCTCCGGCAAGATGTTCCATCAGCGTCAGTACGGGACCAACCCGCAGACAGGCTTCATCGACTACGACGCCGTCGCTGCCGCGGTGCGCGAGTTCAAGCCGCTGGTGCTGGTCGCCGGGTATTCGGCGTATCCGCGGCGGGTCAACTTCGCCAAGATGCGCGAGATCGCCGACGAGGTGGGCGCCACCCTGATGGTGGACATGGCGCACTTCGCCGGTCTGGTGGCCGGAAAGGTGTTCACCGGTGACGAGGACCCGGTGCCGCACGCCCACGTCACGACGACCACCACGCACAAGTCGCTGCGCGGCCCGCGCGGCGGACTGGTGCTGGCCACCGAGGAGTACGCACCGGCGGTCGACAAGGGCTGCCCGATGGTGCTCGGCGGCCCGCTGTCGCACGTGATGGCGGCCAAGGCGGTCGCGCTGGCCGAGGCGCGCCAGCCGGCGTTCCAGACCTACGCCCAGGCTGTTGCCGACAACGCCCAGTCGCTGGCCGACGGCTTCGTCAAGCGTGACGCCGGGCTGGTCACCGGGGGCACCGACAACCACCTGGTGCTGCTGGACGTGACCTCGTTCGGTCTGACCGGCCGGCAGGCCGAGTCGGCGCTGCTGGACTCGGGCATCGTCACCAACCGCAACGCCATCCCGGCCGACCCCAACGGGGCCTGGTACACCAGCGGCATCCGGTTCGGCTCCCCGGCGCTGACCACCCGCGGCTTCGGCGCCGACGAGTTCGACCGGGTCGCCGAGTTGGTGGTGGAGGTGCTGAGCAACACCGAGCCCGCCGCCGGGCCGAACGGTCCCTCGAAGGCGAAGTACACCCTGGCCGACGGCACTGCCGAGCGGGTCCGCGCCGCGGCCGCCGAGCTGCTCGACGCCAACCCGCTCTACCCCGGCCTGACCCTCTGATTTCGCCGAACTGGCATTCCGGCAGCGTCTCTCTCGCACTTTCGCTGCCGGAATGCCGTTTCGTCGCGACACCGGCGTGGGAATTTTACGATTCCCACAGAGTTGGGTTACTGTAACCGCATGGCACAGAAACCTGTCGCTAATGCGCTGACCGTCGAGCTCGAGCCCGTCGTCGAGCAGGAGCTGCGGCGGCACCTCGATTCCGAGGAGATCTGGTACGCCCACGACTACGTGCCGTTCGACCAGGGGCAGAACTTCGCCTTCCTCGGCGGGCAGGACTGGGACTCCTCGCAGGCCAGCCTGCCCCGGCACATCACCGATGCGCTCGAGATCCTGCTCATCACCAAGGACAACCTCGCCGGTTACCACCGCGAGCTGGTGGAGCACTTCATCCTCGAGGACAAATGGGGCCGGTGGATGGGGCGCTGGACCGCCGAAGAGCACCTGCACGCCATCGCGCTGCGCAACTACCTGGTGGTCACCCGCGAGGTCGACCCGACGGCCAACGAGAACGTGCGCGTCGAGCACGTGATCAAGGGCTACCGCGCCGACTCCTACAGCCAGATCGAGACGCTGGTGTTCATGGCGTTCTTCGAGCGGGCCCACGCCGTGTTCTGCCGCAACCTGGCCGCCCAGATCACCGAACCGGTGCTCGAGGGCATGGTGGGCCACATCGCCAAGGACGAGGCCCGCCACGAGGAGTTCTTCGCCAACCTCGTCTCACACTGCCTGAACCAGCATCGCGACGAGACGATCGACGCGATCGCGGCCCGCGCAGCGTCCCTCGACGTGGTCGGCGGCGACATCGACGCCTACCGCGACAAGGTGCAGGCCGTCGCCGAGAAGGGCATCTTCGACAAGGCCGCACTGGCCCGCGTCATCTCCGACCGGATCACCGGCTGGGGACTGGCCGACGAACCGCGTCTGGCACAGTTCATCAGCTCGTAACTCGCGCGCCTTTCCGTCTCGGCGCGCCTGTCAGGCGCGAATGGCGCACCCGGAGTAGCGTCGGCTCCGATGGCTAGCGAAATGCTCTGCTGTCCGGGCGGTCCAGATCGATTCGATTCGACAAGGACCGGCCCCGGTCCTGAGGCCGCTGTGTGTCCACCGAGAACGTTCGTGTGGGGCCACATGAACTTGGATGCCTCGAGGAGCGCTCTGTGACTGATTCGCAGGATCGGCCGGGCCAGCAATCCGACGGATGTCGGACCTACGTGCTCGACACCTCAGTTCTCCTATCCGATCCGTGGGCAATCATGAGGTTCGCCGAACACGAAGTGGTCGTCCCGCTGGTGGTGATCAGCGAACTCGAGGCCAAACGGCATCACCATGAGCTCGGATGGTTCGCCCGGCAGGCGTTGCGGCTGTTCGACGATTTGCGACTCGAGCACGGGCGCCTGGATCAGCCGATCTCGGTGGGCGAGCTGGGCGGCACCCTGCACGTCGAGCTCAACCACAGCGACCCGACGGTGC
>JAXHTL010000189.1:0-9368 GCA_034190095.1 Actinomycetota bacterium | reverse complement strand
CCGAGGCGGTATCCGTCGCGCAGCGGCAGGGCATCCCCGCTCCAGAACGAGCCGGGGTCGAACCAGTTGAAGTGCTTCTCGGTCTGCAACAGACCCATCTCCTCGTAGGTGATGGCGACGGTCTCGGCGCAGTACGCGGTTTCCAGCCCAGCACGCGCCTGCACCTGCTTGCGGCGCTCAGCGGACTGCCGGACCCTGCGGTGCACGAACGGAATCCCGCGGGTGAAGTCGCTGACCGTCGGAACCCGGCCCCGCAGCCAGCGTCCCGCCAGCCGCGCCGTCGTGGGAAACGGGGTGCCGTCCATCCGGGCGATGACGCGCAACAGGCGGTCCTCCTGCTCGCGGTCGGCGTACGGCGAGAGCTGGCGCAACCAGCAGCGCTGCTCGTAGGTGTGCATCCAGCGTCGCACCGCCTCGCCCAGGTCGTTGAGCTGGACACCGCGGTGGTGGGTTCCGGTCCACATGTCGAGCAGCTTGTCGCCGAGTTCGGCGTGCCAGATCAGCGGGGGCAGGTCGTCGACGGCGACCGTCATCCCGACGTGGTTGACCGGGCTGTTGGTCATCGACTGGATCGCCCGGTCAGGGCCCGAACGGCCGCGGAACAGCCAGATGTCGCCGGTGCGGGTCTCCTCGAGCGCCCGCGCCAGCGACACCGTGCTTGGCTTCACCCCCGCAGCCTATGCAGACTGGCAGCCATGCGTGGGATCTGGAAGTGGGTCGGTCTGGCCGGTGTGGCCGGCGTCGTCGCCGGCGGGGCGCTGGTCGCGCGCGACCAGCGGCGCCGGAACTCCTACACCCCCGACGACATCCGGGCCCGGCTGCACCAGCGGCTGGCCGAGACGCAGGCCGGCGAGCGCGACTAGACAGTCTTGCCCGCCGGCGGGACGACGGTGGACGACTTCATGCGCCGCGTCGTCGGTCGAACCGGATGATGTCGATGGTGCGGCCTGCTTCGCGGAAGTCCGCAGCCGAACCGTCGACCGAGATGCCCATCAGTTTCGCCAGCACGTTCTTGGCGGTCTTGGGGTGGCGGGTGCCGTAGTCGACCATGACCTCGCCGGCTTCTTCGGCCGGCAGCGGCGTCGCGGTCGCGGCTATCGTGCGCCTGCCCACCTCGATCGTCACCTCGGGCTCAGCCAGGATGTTGCGGTACCAGTCGGATTGGGCGCCGTAGCCGGAGGCGGCGAAGTAGGCGTCGCTGCCCTGGTCGTGTTTGATGACCTCGACGACGGCGCGGCGCGGTTGGCCGCTCTTGCGGCCGGTGTGGTGCAGCAGCAGGAAGCGGTCGCCGAGCAGCCAGCCGAGTTTGAACCGGAACAATGTGATCGGTAGCCGGAACAGTATGCGGCCCAGACCCTTCGGCGGCTCGGGCTCCTTGACTCTCTCCATGTCGCTGTCTCCTCGCTTTCTGCCGTCGGGATGTCGGCCGGCCCCGCAGCACCCTCATGGCCCGTCCCCCTGCAGGGCGGTGACGAGGTCGCCGAGCGCGGTGAGCGCCGGCTCCACCGGCAGTTCTGCGTCCAGCAGCTTGTGCAGGATCAGCCCGTCGAGCAGCGCTGCGGCCAGGGTCGCCACCGCGGCGCCGCGCTCCGGTGTCCAGTCGGGATGGATCTGGGACAACCGCTCGGCGACCTGACGGCGCACGTCCCGCAGCTGTTCGGCGATGACGGCGGCGAGCGACGGGTCGCGGACCGCGCCGGTCACCAACTCCGAGGCCAGCGCGGCGGTCCGGCGATCGGCGGGGGCGTCGGCCAACAGTTCGCGGGCGGCATCGACGGTCGCCTCGGGATCCAGCGCGCGCACCAGCTGCGCCGCCATCGGGGCAAGCACCATGTCGCCCGCGCGGCGGGCGATGGCAACCCGTAGCGGCCCCATCCCCGAGAAGTGGTAGTGGATCAGGCCGACGTTGCTGCCGCTGTGCTGCGCGATCGCACGGGCGGTGACTGCCGGCCACCCGCCTTCGGCCAGCAGCTCCAGGCCGGCGTCCAGCAACTGTTCCCGCCGACGCGCCCCCCGCGGAGAACTTACACAGTCGACCAAGTTAGTCACCCGTTTAATATAGCTGCGTCGGTGGCCGGGCGGGCAGCCGGTCGGGCACGCCGGCGGCGTGCCCGAAGCGCACCCACCGGTCAGGTGGCACATTCCTGCACCGGGTGCAGGGTGTGGCTGCCCGCGAAACCCTTCAACTCGACGGCACGCGACCGCCCGAAGGTGATGTCGGCGGCGCCGTCGCGGCCCTGCAGCGCGTCGCGCACCGCGTCGCTGACCAGGATCTCGCCGCCGGCCGCCTGGGCGGCCACCCGCGCCGCCATCGCCACGTTGCGGCCGAACAGGTCGTCGCCACGAAGCACCGACTTGCCGGTGTGGATTCCGATGCGGACCCGGATGCCGTTGGGCCGCTTGCTCAGTGACCGCTGGATGGCACAGGCGCAGCGGACCGCCTGGTCGGGGTGGGCGAAGGCGACCATGAACCCGTCGCCCTGGCTCTTGACCACGTAGCCGTCGTAGGTGTCGACGTCGCGGCGCACCGCCTTGTCGTGCCTGCCGATCAGCCGCACCCAGGCCCGGTCCCCGATGCGTTCGTTGAGTGCGGTGGACCCCTCGATGTCGGAGAACATGATCGCGACCCGGCCGTCGGGCGCCAGCCGGGCCAGATCGGGGCGTTCCACCTCGGCCCAGTCGGCCAGGTCCTCGATCGAAGACCGCACGGCCGCGCCGAACCCGTCGCGGCGCAGGATGTTGGCCGTCTGCCAGACCGTCTTGACCGCCTTGCTGCCGCCGGTCAGCAGCAGGTGGCGGGTGTCGAGGCGGCCACGCAGTTCATCGGCCTGCTGCTGGGCGGCGCGCCAGCGGCGATACAGCACCCCCAGCGCGACGCCTTCGGCGACGACCAGCACCGCCAGCACCCACGCCGCGATCTGCGCTCCGCTCACCGCTCCAGTATTGGCTGTGCGGCCCGTGCGGCGACACCGAGGTCAGGTGCGTGTCCGGCGCGAGTCTCCTCAGATCCGGCCGCTGTCGAAGTTCGGACGGAGTTCGGTGAGCGCCCGGTCCAGGGTGTCGACGTAGAAGTCGGCGGCCTCGACATCGATGCACAGCGGCGGCTTGGTCTTGAGGATGTTCATGTGGTCGCCGGTGGGCTGGATGATCACCCCGAGCTCGAGCATCCGATCGCAGATCGCCTGTGTCTCACGCGTGGCCGGCTCCAACGTATCTGCGTCGCGGATCATCTCCACCCCCAGATACAGCCCGAAACCGTGCACCGTCCCGACGAGCGGGTGCCGCTCGCGCAACCCCTGCAGCCGGGCCTTCAGATGAGCGCCCACCTGCCGGGCGTTGTCCTGCAGCCCCTCCTCCTGCAGAACGTCCAGCACGGTCATCCCCATCGCGCACCCCAGCGGGCTGCCGCCGGTGGAGGAGAAGAAGTATCCCTGGCTGGCGAACGCCTCGGACACCGCACGGCTGGTGATCACCGCACCCAGCGGGTAGCCGTTGCCGACCGACTTGGCCACCGACACGATGTCGGGAATCGCGTTCTGCTGCTCGAATCCCCAGAACCATTCGCCCAGGCGGCCGTAGCCGACCTGCACCTCATCGGAGATCGCCAGCCCACCGGCGGCCCGCACCGCGGCGTAGACCTGCTGCAGATAGCCGTCGGGAAGCGCCATCCCGCCGGCGTTTCCGTACACACTCTCGCTGATGAACGCCGCCGGCGGGCGGCCCCGCCCGATCAGCTCCTCGACCCGGGCCACCGCGTCGGCCGCGTAGCGCACCGCCGCGGCGCCGCGGTACGTGCCGCGGAAGCTGTTGGGGGACTCGACGGTGTGCACCCAGTCCGGCCGGGTGGCCACCGCGTTCGGGTTGTCCGCGGTGGACGTCGAGACCGCGTCGGTGCCGAAGGTCCACCCGTGATAGGCCTCGGCGACCGCGACCACATCGCGGCGGCCCGTTGCGGCGGTGGCCAGCCGGATCGCCAGATCGCTTGCCTCCGAGCCGGAGTTGACCAGAAACACGGTGTCGAGTGGGTCGGGCAGCAGCGCGGCGAGCCGCTCGCTGAACTCGACGACCGCCGCGTAGTTGAACCGGGAGTTCGTGTTGAGCCTGCGCAGCTGCCGGCTTGCGGCGTCGGCGATCCGCGGATGGGCATGGCCGAGCACGGTGACGTTGTTGACCATGTCCAGGTAGCTGCGCGCGGAGGTGGACATCAGGAAATGTCGCCGGCCCCGTTCGATCTGCGGTGGCGTTCGGTAGTAGAACTCCTGCACCGCCGCGAAACTCGCGTGGCGCCGGGCCAGCAGATCGGCGTCGTGGGCGCCCGCCGGCGGGGTCAGCCCCAGCAGCGGTCCCGGGTCGCGGGTCAGCGCCGACCACCCCGGCCAGAGCTCGGCCGAGGTGAACTCCGGTGCGCTCGGCGCGTTCACCGGGCGCAGGCTGATCTCGATGCGCCCACCCACCCGGGCGAGCCGCTGGCCGGCACGCACCGCGCCCAGGGTCGCCTCGGTCACCCCGGTCAGGGTCAGCTCCACGGACCCGGTGTGCAGCCGCAGCGCGCCGCGCCCGCTCTCGCGGCTCTCGCCGTCCCACGGTGCGTTGAGCACCGTGCCCGGCGTCGTCCACAGGCTCAGCCCGGTGGCGACGACGTCGGGACTGTCCTGGCTGCACCGCGGCGCCCTGCTCAGCCGTGGCTGGCCGTACCGGGCGACGACGACGCGCGCGCCGTCCCGCATCGCCGACGCCGCGAACTCGTCCTCAATGCCGGCAGCCGTGCCGCCGGGGGCGTCACCGGCCCCGTCGTAGAGCTCGGAGGTGGTCGACAGGTCCAGGGTGGTGACCTCCGCGGGATCCACGGGCAACAGCGCGGCATCCGGGGCCGGCGCAGCCGCGGGCTGCGCCAGCCCGAGATCGGCGGCGATCAGCGCACTCATGACCTCCGGCGGGATCGACGTCGCGAGCTCGAACATCCGCCGTTCGGCGTCGGCCTGCTCGGTGAGGTAGTCGTTGTCGGGGTCGAGATCGGCCTGCTGGGCTCCGCTGACGATCAGCACGACCGTGCGCAACACCAGCATCGGCCACAGCGCCTCGGCTTCGGCCCGCGACAGCGGCCGCAGGGCGTGAAAGGCGCGGATGACCGGGAGCACCGAGGTCAGCTGGGATCCGGGATGTCCCAGGACCGAGGATGCGGTGATCGCCAGTTCCGAGACCGCCCAGGTGTGGCACAGGTCGCCGAAGTCGATGACGCCGTCGGGCCGCGGCGGGCCCGACTCCGGCGCCAGCACCACGTTGGCGTCGGTGAGGTCGAGGTGGACGGCCTGTCGGGGCAACTGCGAGTCCAGCAGCGTGATCCGCTGCCATGCCTGATGCGCCGCGTCCCGCAGTCGCCCGCGTAGCGCCGGGTCGCCGACATGGGAACCGAGCCCCTCGACGACCTCCATGCCGAAACGCAGGTCCCACTGCAGGATGCGGTCCAGACCGGGGTGGTCGAACCCGGCCAGCGCGCGACTGACCCGGCCCGCGACGGTGCCGAGGCCCGCCGCCGCCTCCGGGGGCAGATAGCCCAGGGTGGCGAGCGTGCCGCCATCCAGATAGCGCAGTAACCGCACGTAGGCCGTGCCGTCGAGCAGGCCGCTGACCTCGGTGCACCCCCGCCCGGCCGTGTTGGGCACGGGCACCGCGACCCGCAACCCCGGTTCGGCGTCGGCGATCAGCCCCGCGGCCAGGTCCTGGGCCTCGAGTTCGGTGCCGGTGAACGCGGGATTGGCGATCTTGAGCACCCCCAGCGGTGCGCCGTCGGCGTCGCTGACGAGGAAGTTCTTGTCCTGCTGGCTGCCCAGTGAGCGGACCGTGGCGGCCAGACCGTAGTGCCCGGCCAGGATGTCGTGCGCCTGCGATTCGGCGACCTGCGGTGCGGGCAACTCGGGGTGCTCCAGAAAGTTGAAGCCCCCGACCTGGTCGTGGGTCACCGCATCACGAACTCGACGACCGCGTCGGAGAACGCGTCGTTGTCGTCCCCGGCGGCGGTGTGCCCCGCGCCGGAGAGTTCGACGAACTCGGTGCCGGGCACTTTCTCCAGGAAATCGGCGACCGCCTCCTCGCTGACCACGTCGGAGAGCTTGCCGCGGATCAGCAGGATCGGAACGCTCAACTCGATCGCGGCCTGCTCGAGCAACTCGACCCGAACGAACGGGTCCTCGCTCGGCTTGGTCAGGAACGCCGGGTCCCAGTGCCAGTACCACCGGCCGTTGCGATGCCGCAGGTTCTTCTTCAGCCCCTCCGGGCTGCGCGGCTTGGAGCGGTGCGGCAGATAGGCGGCAACCGCGTCGGCGGCCTGCTCCAGCGAGTCGAACCCGTGCACGTGGCTGAACATGAAGTCGCGGATGCGGGCGCTGCCGTCCTTCTCGTAGCGGGGCACCACGTCGACCAGCACCAGTTTGGCGACCTGCTGCGGCCCGGCCTGGCGGGCGGCGAGGATGCCGGTCAGCCCGCCCATGCTGGCGCCGATCAGCACCACCGGCCGGCCGATCTGTTCGACCACCTGCAGGGTGTCGGCGCACAACGCCTCGACGGTGTACTTGGCCTCGGGGGACCGGTCGCTGTCACCGTGGCCCCGGCTGTCCAGCGCCACCACGTGCAGTCCGCGCGAGGCCAGGATCTGGCCGGTCTTCTTCCAGGAGAAGCGGTTCTGGCCGCCGCCGTGCAACATCAGCACCGACGGACGGGAGGTGTCGAACCCCGGCGTGTCCGCCGG
Source organism: Actinomycetota bacterium (assembly GCA_034190095.1). Lineage (GTDB taxonomy): Bacteria > Actinomycetota > Actinomycetes > Mycobacteriales > Mycobacteriaceae > Mycobacterium. The sequence continues at coordinate 2,623 of JAXHTL010000189.1, read as the reverse complement.
GTTGTTCCATTCGTCGCCGACCAGCGCCAGACCGTCGGAGCCGCGAAACGTCGTGGTGTGCGGCTCGCTGCGGGTTGTACTCACGACACGTTCCTCTCGCCGACCCCGGACGTCACGTTACCGAGTGGACGTCTTGTCGCGATCTGGGGTCCCTGCGGGGGCGACTGTCCTTAGACTTCTGCTCCGTGCAGCACTGCGCGGACCACGATGCAGATCGCCGACGCATCATCGAGGTGACGTACTGCTGCCTGTCCGAGCCACATCCGGGGCCCATCCTGATGTCGGAGATCCTGCGCCGCGCCCGGGTGTCGACCCGCGCGTTCTACCGCCACTTCGACTCGAAGGACGACCTGTTCCTGGCCCTGCTGCAGCAGGAGACCGACGCCCTGGTCACCGCGGTGGACCGGATCGCCGAGGAGGCGGTCGGCAGCCCGGCCGACCAGCTCGCGGCCTGGATCGGCGAGATGTTCGACATGTGTGCCGACCCGCGGCGGCGGATGCAGCTGGCGGTCATCGACTCCGACGAGGTCCGGGCGGCCAAGGGTTACCGGGAGGCCCGCGAGCGCGGCCAGGCCGACCGGGAACGGTCGCTGACCGAGATCCTGCGCCGCGGCCGCGCCGACGGTTCGCTCCCACTGGCCGACCCGGACTTCGACGCCGCGGCCATCAGCATCGTGGTAGCCCGGGTGCTCGCCGCCCAGGAGTTCGAGCACCCGCAGGACCTGCGGCAGGCGCAGCGCCAGACGCTGGACTTCGCCTTGCGCTCCGTCGGGGCCGTCGTCGCAACCTGATCCCCGGCCGCGATGAGTTTCGCGGGCGGGAACGGTCAGCACGACGACACGTCCCGCGAGCACAGGAGACTCAATGCCGGCCATCACCCCGTCGCTGTGGTTCGACGACGACCTCGAAGACGCGATCGAGTTCTACACCAACGTCTTTCCGAACTCGGCGGTGGAGCGGCTCGACAGGTTCGGCGATGCCGGCCCCGGAAGGCCGGGGCAGGTGGTGGGTGCCGTCTTCACCCTGGACGGGCAGCGGTTTCTCGGTATCAACGGCGGCCCCCAGTTCCCGTTCACCGAGGCCGTGTCGTTCACCGTGCACTGCCGGGATCAGGCCGAGGTCGACTACTACTGGGAGCGCCTGCTCGAGGGTGGACAGGAATCGCAGTGCGGCTGGCTCAAGGACCGTTTCGGGCTGAGCTGGCAGATCGTGCCCCATCGGCTCGGCGAGCTGATCGGCGATCCGGATCCGGCCCGCGCCGCGGCCGCGACCCGGGCGATGCTGGGTATGCGCAAGATCGTCATCGCCGAACTGGAGGACGCGGTCGTGGCTCGCTGAGGATCACCCCGCGACCCGGCCGATCGCCTCGATGGTGGCGTCGGTGATGAGCGCGACGTCGCGCCGGTGATCGCACAGGATCACCAGCGAGGAGGCCTCGGCGATGATCGCGGTGAGAATCCTGGTCAGCAGCTGCCCGCGCGGTGACGGATCGAGCGCCAGCAGCGCGGCCCACCGTTGCAGACCGCTGCGCATGCTGGAGTGCCGCAGACCGTCGAACCCGGCCGGGGTGTCACCGGAGGCCAGCACCGCCGCCACCCTGCGGTGGGTCCAGATGGCATCCAGGTAGGCGCGGACCCCGGCTTCGAACGCCGCCCTGTCGTCGCAGAGGTGGTCGGTGGTCCGGTCGAGGTGGGCGTCGATGTCGGCGACCAACCGGTCGAAGATCGCCAGGAACAGCTCCCGCTTCCCGCCGAAGTGGTGATAGATGCTGCCCACACTGGCCCCGGATCCGTCGACGATGTCGGCCATGGTGGCGGCGGTGAACCCCCGAACGGCGAAAGCCTCGGTTGCTGCATCCAGGATGCGCTGCTGCGTGGCGTCGGTCTTGGCCCAGCGGCGAGTCGGGATCGTCATTGCCACTCCAAGCTAGTCCCGAGACCGCCAACCGGCGACATTTGTGCACCGGCGGTGCACCCTGCCCGTAGCTGCGGGCGGTGTCCGGGAGCGTCCGATGCTGGGCGTTCGCACGGCAGCACCAGGTATCCGGCTCGTGTTGCCCGGCCAGATTTTGTTGATATACGGTTTCCCGGCGTCCTCACAGATGTAACGTCAGGCCCAGCCAGGCAAGGCTGTTGTCGCTGTTGTCGGAGGGCCAATGGCGGTGCTGTGTAGACGAGGGAGGACCTGCTAGATGGTCGCTTCCGGCGTCCTTGCCAAACCCGTGCGTGCGGTCGGCGGGTTCTACTCCATGGCGCTCGACACGTTCGTGCTCATGTTCAAGCCGCCATTCGCCTGGCGGGAGTTCATCAGTCAGGCCTGGTTCGTCGCGCGGGTCTCGATCGTGCCGACGTTGATGCTCACGATTCCCTACACGGTGCTGCTGACCTTCACCTTCAACATCCTGTTGCGGGAGTTCGGCGCCGCGGACTTCTCCGGCACCGGTGCCGCGCTGGGTACGGTCCGCCAGATCGGGCCGATCGTGACGGTCCTGGTGGTGGCCGGCGCCGGTGCGACGGCCATGTGCGCCGACCTCGGTGCCCGCACCATCCGTGAGGAGCTCGACGCGCTACGCGTGATGGGTGTCAATCCCATTCAGGCGCTGGTCGTTCCGCGTGTCCTGGCG
>JAXHTL010000188.1:0-9531 GCA_034190095.1 Actinomycetota bacterium | reverse complement strand
CCGATGCCGCGCTGGTGCTGTCCGCGCTGGCCGGCGAAGGAACCTACCGGCCGCCGGGCGTCGACCGGCGGCTACGGATCGCCGTATCCGGACGGCTGCCTTTCCCGGCCGGGCTGCTCGGCGGCTTCATCGACGCCGAGATCGCGGCCACCCTGGTGCAGACCGGCGAAGTCCTCGAATCGCTGGGCCATCACGTTGTCAGACCAGGCTCGGCCGACTACGGCGTCCGGCTCTGGCAGGACTACGGGGTGCGGCGCGCAGCGGGACTCTACGACTGGGCCTACCGTCAGGGCGGCCTCGCCGCGGTACCGGATGCGGCGATCCGCGGCCGCGCCCGGCTCGGGTTGGCCCTGTCTCAGGGAGCCCTACGACGTGCCCGCGCCCGCGAAACCCGCCAGCGCGAGCGCATCGGCCGCGTCTTCGACATCGTCGATCTGCTCGTGACGCCCACGACCTCGGTACCGGCGCCACGGCTGGCCGGTGACGGCGCCACCACGGTGTCGCCGCGGCGGATGCTGGCGATGTGCCCGTGGACGTGGCCGTGGAACGTGCTCGGCTGGCCCGCGGTGAGCGTGCCCGCGGGTTTCACCTCCGACGGTCTGCCGGTCGGCGTCCAACTGCTCGGGCCACCCGGAAGTGAGCATCTGCTGCTGTCGGTGGCCGATATGGTGATGGCCGCGAACCCCCGTGTCGCCGGCAACCGGACCTGCAGTTCCCCGGTGCGTCGTCATTCACCGGGCAATCTGCGAGTTCTGCGGGCACCCCGAACAGCCGGGCATGACCGCTGATCCACCTGTGCCCGCAGGCGACCGCGCCGGGAACACGGCATGTGCGAATACCGCGCAACGGCGAAGTTACTGCGGCTGAACAATTTTCACGGGCGTGACCACCACCCCGCCGGGGCGCCTGTAGCCTACGGTGGGTTGGCGACTTAATTCAATGAATGACAAGGGGTCAGGCATGCCTAACGGGAAACCCAACATCCTGGTGATTTGGGGCGACGACATCGGGATCACCAACCTCAGCTGCTACAGCGACGGCCTGATGGGCTACCGCACCCCCAACATCGACCGGATCGCCGCCGAGGGCATGCGCTTCACCGACTCCTACGGCGAGCAGAGCTGCACCGCGGGCCGCTCGTCGTTCATCACCGGGCAAAGTGTCTACCGCACCGGCCTGTCCAAGGTCGGCATGCCCGGCGTCGACGTCGGCATGTCGCCCGACGACCCGACCATCGCCACGCTGCTCAAGCCGCTGGGCTACGCCACCGGTCAGTTCGGCAAGAACCACCTCGGCGATCTGAACAAGTACCTGCCCACCGCGCACGGCTTCGACGAGTTCTTCGGCAACCTGTATCACCTCAACGCCGAGGAGGAACCGGAGCACCCGGACTACCCGACCGACGAGGAAGCGCCACGGCTGCGCAAGGCGATGCTGCCGCGCGGGGTGATCAAGTCGTGGGCCACCGAGGAGGCCTCCGACGAGGTCGACGAGCGGTTCGGCCCACTGGGCAAGCAGCGTATCGAGGACACCGGACCGCTGACCAAGAAGCGGATGGAGACCGTCGACGACGAAACCACCGGCGCGGCCATCGACTTCATCAAACGCCAGACCGAGGCCGACACCCCGTTCTTCGTCTGGATGAACATGACCCACATGCACTTCCGGACCCACACCAAGCCGGAGAGCCTGGGCCAGGCCGGCCGCTGGCAGTCGCCGTACCACGACACCATGGTCGACCACGACAAGCATGTCGGCCTGCTGCTGGACTGCCTCGACGAACTCGGCATCGCCGAGGACACCATCGTCGTCTACTCCACCGACAACGGCCCGCATGCCAACACCTGGCCGGACGGGGCCACCACCCCGTTCCGCAGCGAGAAGAACACCGGGTGGGAGGGCGCGTTCCGGGTGCCGGAGATGGTGCGCTGGCCCGGAAAGATCGAAGCCGGGGTGGTGTCCAACGAGATCATCCAGCATCACGATTGGCTGCCGACCATCCTCGCCGCCGCCGGCGAGCCGACGATCGTCGACAAGCTCAAACAGGGCCACACGATCGACGACAAGACCTACCACGTGCACATCGACGGCTATGACCTGCTGCCGTATCTGACCGGCGAGGTGGAGAAGAGTCCACGCCGGGGCCTCATCTACTTCTCCGACGACTGCGACGCGCTGGGCATCCGGATCGACAACTGGAAGGTCGTGTTCATGGAGCAGCGCTGCCAGGGCACGCTGCAGATCTGGTTCGAGCCGTTCACCGAGCTTCGCGCCCCGAAGATCTTCAACCTGAGAACCGATCCGTTCGAACACGCCGACGTCACCTCCAACACCTACTGGGACTGGTTCCTCGACCACGACTACATCGCGTTCATGGCCAATGCGGTGGTGCTGGAGTTCCTGGAGACGTTCAAGGAGTTCCCGCCCCGGCGCGAACCGGCATCGTTCACCATCACCAATGCCGTGGAGAAGCTCAACGAGGCACTTCAGTCGGTGGGCGGCTGATCGTTGACAGGACTGGATTCCTGGACCGAGGGCCCCGCGAAGTCGGCGATCGTCGACTTCGTGGGGCGCGCGGTCAGCGACGTCGCGCCCGAGGAGCGGGTGGCGGTGTTCGACAACGACGGCACGCTGTGGTGCGAGAAGCCGGCCTACATCCAGTTGGACTTCCTGGTGCGCCGGCTGGCCGAGCAGGCCGTGGCCGACCCGTCCCTGACCGACAACCCGCCGTATGCGGCCGCCGCGTCGGGAGACCTGACCTGGTTCGGCGATGCGGTCACCAAGCACTACAACGGTGACGACTCGGCACTCAAAGTCCTTGCCGGAGCCATTCTCTCGGCTTACTCGGGACTCACGGTCGAAGAACACGCCGAGAAGGTGAAGGCGTTCTTCGCCGACGGGGTGCATCCCGGCCTGAACCGTTCGTACACGTCGTGCGGCTACCTGCCGATGGTGGAGCTGCTGCGGTATCTGGAGGCCAACGGGTTCACCAACTACATCGCCTCCGGGGGCGGCCGGGATTTCATGCGGCCGATCACGATGCAGATGTATGGCATTCCGCCCGAGCGGGTGATCGGCAGTTCGGTCGGCTTGGACTTCGCCGACGGGCACCTCAAGACCACCTCGACGCCGGAGTTCCTCAACGACGGCCCGGTCAAGGCGGTCCGAATCTGGGGCCGGGTGGGACGGCGGCCGATCTTCGCGGCCGGCAACTCCAACGGTGACATCGCGATGATGCAGTACGCCACCGCCGGGCCCGGCCCGTCGATGGCGCTGCTGCTGCGCCACGACGACGCCGAGCGCGAGTTCGACTACGTCGCGGGTGCGGAGAGGTCGCTGCAACTCGCCGACGCCAACGGCTGGACGGTGGCGAGCATCCGCAACGACTGGACGTCCGTGTTCGACGGCGATGCCTGACCTCGTTGAGACTGCGCCAGCGGTGGCGTCCACTCGCACTTTCCCGCCGACAGCGCAGTCTCGACGTGACTGACGCGGACCTGGTCTGGATCCCTGCCCAGACGGCGGTGCTGGGGTCCGAGGAGCACTACCCGGAGGAGGCCCCCGCCCGCGAGGTCACCGTGGACGGCTTCTGGATCCAGAGACACCAGGTCACCAACGCCCGGTTCGCCGAGTTCGTCTCGGCGACCGGATATGTCACCGTCGCCGAACGACCGCTCGACCCCGCCGACTATCCCGGCGCACCACCGGAGAACCTGGTCCCGGGGTCGATGGTGTTCCACCGGACAACCGGACCGGTGGACCTACGCCACCTCAGCCAGTGGTGGACCTGGACACCGGGCGCCTGCTGGAATCATCCGCGGGGCCCCCGGTCGTCGTTGCGCAACAAGGAGAACCACCCGGTCGTCCATGTCGCGTTCGAGGATGCGCAGGCCTACGCCGACTGGGCCGGCCTGGCACTGCCCACGGAGAACGAATGGGAGGTCGCCGCGCGGGGAGGGTTGCCGCACGCCGCCTACACCTGGGGGGATGAACCCGAGCAGCGCGGCCAGCGGCTGGCGAACTTCTGGCACGGCGAATTCCCCTACCTCCCGGATACCGGGTACGGGCAGACCGCGCCCGTGGGCAGCTTCCCGCCCAACGGCTATGGCCTGTTCGACATGGCCGGCAACGCCTGGGAGTGGACGACCGACTGGTACGTCGGCGACCACACCGTCGAGTCCGGCTGCGCCGAACACAGCTACGACCCCGACCAGCCGCAGTTCCAGGTCCCGCGCCGGGTCGTCAAGGGCGGCTCGTTCCTGTGCGCCGACAGCTACTGCATGCGCTACCGGCCTGCGGCGCGGCGGCCCCAGGCCGTCGACACCGGCATGAGCCACATCAGCTTTCGCTGTGTGAGCCGCTAGCTGCTACAGCGTGTCGTCCTGGGTTCCCAGCAGATTGCGCGCGGCCAGCCCGAGCAGCGAATCCTCGTCGTCGGTGTCGCGGATGTCGGCGTCCAGTTCCCAGAACATCACTCCGCCCAGTCCCAGCGACTGGATGTAGTCCAGCTTGTACTGCAGCGATTCGATGCTCTCGTAGGTGATGAAGGTTCCACCGTTGGCGGTGCTGTACACATAGGACGCCTTGGCCTCCTCATCCCAGTACACCTGGTAGAGGTCGGGGTTCTGCTCGACCAGCTCCATGATGTGCGAGTAGTCGATGACACCGGGTTCCCAGGTTCCCATCCCGGCGCCGTTGGCCGACTCGTAGAGCCCGCCGTCGGCGGTCTGCGCCACGCCCTGCCAGGTCCGGCCGTACATCGGGCTGCCCAGCACGATCTTCGAGGGGTCGACATCGGCCAGGTACAGGTCGATGGCGTGGTCGACGTAGTAGAGGTCGCCGGGGTTGCGCGAGCTGGAGTACAGCGCCGTCTGATGCCCCGTCTGGGAATCCCAGGCACCGTGCAGGTCGTAGGTCATCACGGTGAAGTAGTCGAGGTAGGGCTCCATGCCGGCCAGATCGTAGTTCTCGATCTTGTCGTATCCGGCCGGGCCGGCGATCGTGAGCAGGTACTCGTCGTCGGCCCCGTCGGTGGCCTCGAGTTCGTCGAGCCGCTCACGGATCTCCTGGACCAGCAGCACGTAGTTCTCGGTGTCCTCGGGCCGGTAGGCGTTGGATTCCAGCCCGCCGGACACCGGATACTCCCAGTCCAGGTCGATGCCGTCGAACCCGTAGGTCGTCATGAACTCGACGGCCGAATCGGCGAACTTCTCCCGGGATTCCTCGGTCGCGGCGACGTCGGAGAAGTTGTCCGACAACGTCCACCCGCCGACCGAGATCAGCACCTCCAGGTCGGGGTTGTCCTCCTTGAGCTGAGCGAGCTGGTTGAAGTTGCCCCGCACCTCCTGATCCCAGGTGTCACCGGGGAAGGACTTCTCCACCGCGGCGAAGCGATCGTAGATGACCACTTCACCGTCGTCGCTGATGTCGGCGAATGCGTAGTTGATCGTGGTCAGCTCGTCGGCCGGGATGTCGGTGACCTGGTAGTCGCGCTGGTAGGTACCCCATTCCACGAAGTAGCCCACCACGCGGTACTCCGGCACACCGTTGGGATTGACGTCGTCGTTGCGGATCAGGCCCACACCCTGAGAGGCGGCGAAGTCCGCGCCGCTGATGTCGGAGAGCACCAGCACCAGCGATTCGTTGCCCTCGTAGGTGGTGTCGCCGAGGATGGTGACGCTGACGTCCTTCGAGGTCTCCCCGGCGGCGAACGTCAGCACGCCCTCGGTGGCTTCGTAGTCACTTCCGGCCGATGCGGTGAAGTCCTCGGTGCGGTACCTGACGGTGACGGCCTCGTCGGCCGGCTCGGACAACGTGACGGTGAAGACCATCGCCGAGGAGTCGCTGTCGCCTTCCTGCACAGCGGTGTTGGCCACCGACAGCTGCGGCGTGCCCGGCTGCGGATCGACCGGTTCGCCGGGGTCGCCGGGGTCGCCGGGGTCGCCGGGGTCGGTGACGCCGACCAGCACCAGGTTCGACACCGTTCCCGCACCGGCAGTGAACCCGAACGACGTCGAAGCACCCGGCGCCACATCGGAATTCCAGTCAGCACCCTCGACGATATAGGTGTCGCCGTCGCGCGAGACGATCCCGGCATTCCAGATCGAGGAGATGTCACCGTCGAAATCGAAACGAACCTGCCAGTCCGACAACGTTTCAGAACCGGTGTTCGTCACCGTCACATCGCCGTTGAAACCGCTGCCCCAATCCGAGGACCTCACGAACTCCACGCTGCCCGCCGTCCCGGCACCCGGCTCCTGCGGGGCGGCCACATCGTCGGCGACGATGGTTCCCGTCGCCGACCCGTCGGCGATGGTCGCACCCGCCGGAGCCGACAAACTCACCGTGAAGGTCTCACTGTCCTCGACCACGCCGTCGCCGAGCACATCGACCTGCACCACCTGCGACGTCTGCCCCGGGGCGAAGGTCAGCGTGCCCGCACCGGCCACATAGTCCTGCCCCGCAACCGCAGAACCATCAGCGGTCACATAGTCCACCGACACGGTCCCGTCGGAAGCCTGCGACAACGTCACCGTGAAACTCGCCGCCGAAACCCCCGCATCACCCTCGAGCACCGACGCATCCGAAATCGACACACTCGGCACCACCGGCGGATCCACCGGTTCGCCGGGGTCGCCGGGGTCGCCGGGGTCGCCGGGGTCGGTGACGCCGACCAGCACCAGGTTCGACACCGTTCCCGCACCGGCAGTGAACCCGAACGACGTCGAAGCACCCGGCGCCACATCGGAATTCCAGTCAGCACCCTCGACGATATAGGTGTCGCCGTCGCGCGAGACGATCCCGGCATTCCAGATCGAGGAGATGTCACCGTCGAAATCGAAACGAACCTGCCAGTCCGACAACGTTTCAGAACCGGTGTTCGTCACCGTCACATCGCCGTTGAAACCGCTGCCCCAATCCGAGGACCTCACGAACTCCACGCTGCCCGCCGTCCCGGCACCCGGCTCCTGCGGGGCGGCCACATCGTCGGCGACGATGGTTCCCGTCGCCGACCCGTCGGCGATGGTCGCACCCGCCGGAGCCGACAAACTCACCGTGAAGGTCTCACTGTCCTCGACCACGCCGTCGCCGAGCACATCGACCTGCACCACCTGCGACGTCTGCCCCGGGGCGAAGGTCAGCGTGCCCGCACCGGCCACATAGTCCTGCCCCGCAACCGCAGAACCATCAGCGGTCACATAGTCCACCGACACGGTCCCGTCGGAAGCCTGCGACAACGTCACCGTGAAACTCGCCGCCGAAACCCCCGCATCACCCTCGAGCACCGACGCATCCGAAATCGACACACTCGGCACCACCGGCGGATCCACCGGCTCACCGGCACCGTCGAGGATCGTCTGCCACTTGCTGAGCGTGTTCTGGTCCAGTGCAACGATATTGCCCATCGACAACTCGTCGAGCCCCACACCGGAGAGCGTGTAGGTCTGATCGTTGTTCACGATCCCGATCACCGTCGACCCCGCCTGCTCGCCGACCTCGAAGTGATCAGCGCCGAACCAGCCGAAATCGAGCTTGTCGGCCTCGGCGTCGAAATCGAGCACCGTGTCGGTACCCCACTGCCACGAGATCACCGTCGTCGTGCCACCTTCGACCGGCTCACCGGTACCCGGTTCGCCGGTGCCCGGCCCCTCGCCTCCCGGGGCGTCGATGACGTTCACCGTGCCGTAGTCGTTGAAGACGCCACTGAAACTTCCCGCTGCCACGTCGAGCCCGGAGGCGTTCGGGGTGGCCTGCCCGAGGCTGCCCGGGGTGTCCCGCCCGACCGACCACATCGACAACATCCCCAGACCGGTCTCGCGCGCGAAGTCTTCCAGCGCCTGGGCGTCGGCCACGGTGAACACCTCGGTGGTGACGTCGTTGACCCCGATCATCGGCGTCACACCCACCTGGTTCCAGCCGAAGTCCTGGCCGTAGTCGGCATGCAGCGCCGACAGCTGGCCATAGGTCGACTCGGCGGCCTCGATCGCGTACTCGCCCATCGTCTTGGCGTTCGGCCCACTGGTGGGTGCCGCGGATTCGCCGTAGTCCATGGCCATCACGTTGACGCCGTCGAGGTGCACCCCGGCCGCCAGCGCGGAGTCCACCACGTTGAGGCCGTCCTGGGTCAACCCCGAGGGCAGCACCGGAAGGGTGTACCAGATCTCCACGTCCGGACGGTCCTGCTGGAGCAACGCCAGGGCCTCACTGCGCAGCGCGATCGATGCCGGGTCGGCCACCGCGGCGCCCTCGACGTCGAAGTCGACCCGGTTCAGGTCATAGGCGTCGATGACGCTGCCGTAGGCATCGGCCAGCGCCCGGGCGTCCTGACCGGAGGCGGCGTAGTGCTGCGCCAGGCTGGTGCCTGCGGCACCGCCGAACGACACCATCACGTCGCCCCCCGCGGCCTGGAACTGCGCGATCGAGTCGTTGATCGTCTGTGCCTGTTCGAAGTCCGAATCGACCGCCAGGGCCGAGAGCCCCGCCCACGCCGGCTCGCCCTCCGGGCTGGCCTGCAGGAATCCGAGCACCACCAGCGAGACTCCGTTGTCGTCGGCGATCTGCACCAGGTCCGGCACCGGCCAGCCGCCCATGTCGACGTAGGGAGCGAAGAACGCCTCACCCCAACGGTCTTCGGCCGCCACGTCGGCGGCGGTGGCCACCGTGGCCACCGTCTCCGACGCGGTGGCGGTCACCGGCGTCTGCTCCGCGGTGGCAACCGTTCCGGCGGCCTCGGCGGGTTGGCCGGTCTGCGCCGGGACCGGCGCGGCGTCCGGTTCGACCTGCTCCTCGCCGGTGGCGATCACGTCGACCACCGGCTCCGGGACGGGTTCACTGGTGGCCGCCACGCGCGCCACCGGCGACAGCCGGGACAGGAATCTGTCGAGCTCTCGGCGTACGAGGTCGAGAAACGCGGTCACGAACACTGGGGGTGCAAGCGGCAGACCACCGCCGGCCGCCGACGGCGCGAACCCCAGCATCGACAGGAACTGTGAGACCAGGTTGCGCGGCGCGGGCGCGCTCTCGGACTGCACGCCGAGCACGGCGGCCTCCCCCGGCTGCTGCGTGTCGAGTGCCACGGCCGGCTCGGGGACCGCCGGATTCGCAGGCCCGGCGATGGATGCCGGAGCCGCCCGATCCGACATTGCGTCGATGTCGGCGTCCGCACCGCTACGGTCGCCAGCACCGATACCGGTGAGCGCGGCGCTCTCGGGTTCGGGGACCTCGGCCTCCCGCGCGTAGGTGCCACCCCCGGTCTCCTCGGTCCCGGTGTCATCGGCGGGGGTCTCGGCGCCCGGCTCGGACACCGGATCGAGCTGCGCTTCGGCATCGGGCCCGTCGAGATCCACGGCGCCGTCGCCGTCCGCACCGGGGAGCGGTTCGGCGGGGCTCTGCTCGTCCGGCACCTCCGACAGCGACTCCTCGGCATCGACGTCGGCCGGCTCGTCCGAATCGAGGTCGACGTCGTCGAGGTCGGTGTCCAGCTCGGAATCCGGATCGTCCGCCTCCCCGGCCGACGGCTCGGAACCCGAG
>JAXHTL010000187.1:0-9549 GCA_034190095.1 Actinomycetota bacterium | reverse complement strand
CGGGTGATCAGGATGCCGCTGATCGACAGCTTCGGGTTGAGCCGGTCGTGCACCTTGTCGACGGTGTCGGTCAGCAGCGCCAGACCGCGCAGCGAGAAGTACTCGCATTCGGTGGGGATGATCACACCGTCGCTGCAGGCCAGGCCGTTGACGGTGAGCAGCCCCAGCGACGGCTGGCAGTCGATCAGCACGTAGTCGTAGCGGTCGAGCACCGGGTACAGCGCCCGGGCCAGCGACTGCTCCCGGCCCACCTCGTTGACCAGCTGGATCTCGGCCGCCGACAGGTCGATGTTGCTGGGCACCAGGTCCATGCCGGGCACCCGGGTGGTCAGCAGCACGTCGTCGATGGACACCCGCGGCTCGACCAGCAGGTTGTGCACGGTGTTCTCGAGTTCGTAGTGCGGCACCCCCAGCCCGGCCGACAGCGCGCCCTGCGGGTCCAGATCGACCAGCAGCACCCGCCTGCCGTACTCGGCCAGGCCGGCGCCGAGGTTGATCGTGGAGGTGGTCTTGCCGACCCCGCCCTTCTGGTTGCACATCGCGATGACCTTGGCCGGGCCGTGTGTGGTGCGCACCGGCGGCTCGGGAATGTCGCGGGGAACCCGGCCGGTCAGGCCGAGCACGGGTTCGGGAGCCTCGCTGTCGGTGGGGTCGGTCATGCCGGACCGTCGCTGGTCAGGCAACCCACAGGCATCGCGGACATCCGGGCAAGTTTAACGGGACGCGTCGCGCCGGTGAGGCAGACCCGCAGGTGCGATCGATGGGCAATCATCCGACTTCGCCCCCGCCCGGGGGCGGCTGCCTACGCTGAGCAGCATGACCGCACTGCGCCGGCTGCACTCGTGGCTGCGCTTCGCCTGGGGGATGCCCCGGCTGTTGCGGACCGGGCAGATCGGGGACGGGCGCGAGGCGGCGTGCGCCGCGTTCGTGGAGGCCGATGCCCGCCCCGGAGACGCCGCCAACGCCGAGGTGGCACGACGGATCTGGGCCCATGCCGGCGTCGGCGACCGCATCACCTGTGTGGTGGGCACCATCGGTGACGGCGGAACCACCCTCGATGCTCTGGAGCGTGACCACGGTGTCGACGCGGGCACCGTCGACTTGCTGTTCGTCGACCACGACAAGAAGGCCTACCTGCCTGACCTGCTCGCGATCCTCCAGCGTGGCTGGCTGCACCCCGGGTCGATCGCCGTCGCCGACAACGTGCGGGTGCCCGGCGCCCCGCGGTACCGCAGCTACATGCACGAGCAGGAGGGCCGTCACTGGCGCACCGTCGAGCACAGGACGCATGTGGAGTACCAGAAGCTCCTGCCCGATCTGGTCCTGGAATCGCAGTATCTGGGCTGACCCGGACTACCGCGCCCGCGGGTGGGCACCGGCCCAGACCTCGCGCATGGTGTTGACGGTGACCATCGTGTAGATCTGCGTCGTGGTCACCGAGGCATGTCCGAGCAGCTCCTGCACCACGCGCACGTCGGCCCCACCGTCGAGCAGATGGGTGGCGAACGAGTGGCGCAGCACGTGCGGGGACACCGTCGAGGTGATGCCGGCCCGCGCGGCGGCGTCCTGCAGCACCTGCCACGCGCTCTGTCGCGACAACCGTCCGCCCCGGGCGTTGAGGAAGATGCCCGGTGTTCCGCGGCCGCGCCGGGCCAGATCGGGCCGGCCTCGCACCAGATAGGCGTCCAGCGCCGCGACGGCGGGGCGGCCGATCGGGATGAGACGCTGCTTGCCGCCCTTTCCGCGCAGCAGCACCGAACGCGCCGAGGTGTCGACGTCGTCGAGGTCCAGGCCGACCGCCTCGGAGATCCTCGCCCCGGTCGAATACAGCAGTTCCAGCAGCGCACGATTGCGCAGGGCCAGCGGCCCGTCGGCCTCGCTGTCGCCGCCGGCGGCCTCGAGCAGCGCGAGCACCTCGTCCAGCGACAGGCTCTTGGGCAGCCGTCGGCTCGGGGTCGGCGGCTTGACCTCGCGGGCCACATCGAGGGCGGCGATGCCCTCGGCGGCGGCGAACCGGTGCAGACCGCGCACCGCGATGACCGCCCGGGCCGCCGACACCGCCGACAGCGGCGTCACGCCGTTGTCGGGGTCGCCGCGGCGCAGCGCGACCAGGAAGTCGCTGACGTCGGCTTCGGACACGCCGGCCAGGTCGGCGATGCCACGAGCCGCCAGGTGCTCGCGGTAGCGACGCAGATCACGGCGGTACGAGCTCAGGGTGTTGGCGGCGACACCCCGCTCGATCGCGAGATGGTCGAGGTAGCCCTGGAACTGGTCGTCCAGCGGCGAGCCGACCGTCAACGAGGCGTCGGTCACTGGTGCCCCATCCGGCGTGCGAAGGCCCTCGGCCGGTCCGTCCACGGCGCATCGACCGGCCGCAGCGAGGCCGCGTCGGGCATCGCGTTGGCGGCCAGGACACCGGCCACCGAGATCGAGTTGCAGATCTCCCCGGAGAACACCATGGCCACCGCGTCGGCGAGGGGGTAGCGGCGCACCGTCAGATCGGCTTCCTCGTCGTGGGCCTCGGGCCGCCCGACGTCGCGCAGGCCGGTGGCCAGGAACACCCGCACACTCTCGTCGCAGAACCCCGGTGCGGAGTCCAGGTCGACCAGTGTGTGCCACCGCTCGGCGGCCAGCCCGACCTCCTCCACGAGTTCGCGCTCGGCGGTGCGGTGCGGGGGTTCCCCACCGAAGTCGAGCAGCCCGGCCGGCAGCTCCCACAGCCGGCGGCCGAACGGGTGGCGGTACTGGTTGATCAGCACCACGTTGGCGTCGTCGTCGATCGCGACCACGGCCACCGCGCCGAAGTGTTCGACCACCTCCCGTCGGGCGGTTCGCCCGCCGGGCATGGCCACCTCGTCGGCGCGCAGCGCGAAGATGTTGCCCACATAAAGCGTTTCGGAGCGCACGGTGGAGAACTCGTGGCTGCCCGGCTCGTGGTCGGCGCCCGGCAGACCGTCGTCAGCCACGGGCCGGAGCGTCTTCGAGGGCGTGTTCGGCACCGTTGGGACGGGCTTCGGGGGCGTCGGGCATCGCCGGCATCTCCACGGGCAGCCGCTCTTCGTTCTTGTAGTCCACCGCCGCACCGATGAACGCCACGAACAGCGGATGCGGCCGGGTGGGACGGCTCTTGAGCTCCGGGTGGGCCTGGGTGCCGACCAGGAAGGGGTGCACCTCGGGCGGGTACTCGACGAACTCGACGAGATGGCCGTCGGGTGAGGTGCCGCAGAACCGCAGCCCACTCTCGGCGATCTGGTCGCGGTAGCCGTTGTTCACCTCGTAGCGGTGCCGGTGCCGTTCGGACACCTCGGTGCTGTCATAGGCCTTGGCGACCACCGACCCCGGCTCCAGCACCGCCGGGTAGGCGCCGAGGCGCATGGTGCCGCCCAGATCGGCCTCCCCGGCGACGGCGTCACGCTGATCGGCCATCGTGGAGATCACCGGATCCGGTGTCGCCGGGTCGAACTCCGCGGAGTTCGCCTCGGCCAGCCCCACCGACCGGGCCGCCTCGATCACGATGCACTGCAATCCCAGGCACAGCCCGAGCACCGGCAGCCGCCGCTTGCGGGCGTACTTGATCGCGCCGATCTTGCCCTCGATACCCCGGATCCCGAACCCGCCCGGGATCAGCACCCCGTCGACGTCGGCCAACGCTGCCGCGGCCCCCGCGTCGGTCTCACAGTCGTCGGAGGCCACCCAGCGCATCTCCACCCGCGCGTGGTGGGCGAACCCGCCGGCCCGCAACGCCTCGGCCACCGACAGATAGGCATCGGAGAGGTCGATGTACTTGCCCACCAGGGCGACCCGCACCGTCTCACGCGGCTCGTGCACCCGGCGCAGCAGGTCGTTCCACTGCGTCCAGTCCACATCGCGGAACGGCAGGTTGAGCCGCCGCACCACATAGGCGTCGAGCTCCTCGCGGTGCAGCACCTTCGGGATGTCGTAGATCGACGGCGCGTCGGGGGTCGAGATCACCCCGTCGACGTCGACGTCGCACATCAGCGCGATCTTGTTCTTCAGCGGTTCCGGGACGTCGCGGTCGCAGCGCAGGATCAGCGCGTCGGGGGTGATGCCGATGCTGCGCAGCGCGGCCACCGAGTGCTGGGTCGGTTTGGTCTTCAGCTCACCCGAGGGCGCCATGTAGGGCACCAGCGAGCAGTGCAGGAAAAAGCAGTTCTCCCGGCCGACCTCGTGGCGGACCTGGCGGGCGGCCTCCAGGAACGGCAGCGACTCGATGTCGCCGACGGTGCCGCCGATCTCGGTGATCACCACGTCGGGCCGGTTGCCGGCGCTGTCGGCGTCGGCCATCGCCAGCACCCGCTCCTTGATGGCGTCGGTGATGTGCGGGATGACCTGCACGGTGTCGCCGAGGTACTCGCCTCGGCGCTCCTTGGCGATCACCGCCGAATACACCTGACCGGTGGTGACGTTGGCCGAGCCGGACAGGTTGCGGTCCAGGAAGCGCTCGTAGTGGCCGACGTCGAGGTCGGTCTCGGCGCCGTCCTCGGTGACGAACACCTCACCGTGCTGGAACGGGTTCATCGTCCCGGGGTCGACGTTGAGGTAGGGGTCGAGCTTCTGCATCGTCACCTGAAGGCCGCGGGCGGTCAGCAGCTGTCCCAGGCTGGACGCGGTGAGGCCTTTCCCGAGTGAGGAGACCACACCACCGGTGACGAAGAGATGCTTGGTCGCGGTGAGCGGGTGCTTGCGTAACGCGGGCAAGTGCGACCTCCGTGACGACGGGCAGGGCTTGTTTCGCTGGGCTGACACCCGGTTTGGGGCCTGCCGACCCACGGAACCCCACCCTAACACCCACTCCGACACCGCGTTGTTGACACGCGGGTGGGGCGGCTACTGGGGCACGGTGACGGCGTCGGCGCCCTGTCCGACCCCGAACTGGCCGGGTGAGCCGCCGTCGGCCAGGGAGCTCAGTGCCAGCACCGTGGTCAGCCGGCCCGATTCGACGTCGATGTCGTCGACGGTGCTGACCACGCTGCTCAGCGCGTCATCCGACCTGGTCACCGCCACCGCGGAGGTGCCAGAGGCGGACCCACCGCGGCCCACCAGCACGGTGCCCGCGCCGTGTGGCGCCAGCCCGCCGGCGAACCGGGCCACGGTCGCACCCTGGTTGCCGGCGTCCTCGCCGAGGGCTCCGCCGGTGACGACCAGGGCGGTGTCGGCCGCACCGACGCGGTCGGGACCGTAGGTGATGAAACCGGTGTCGCGCAGCGCTGCGAGCACGGTCTCGCGCTGGGTGTCGTCGACCGGCGAGGTGGCCGGGTCGGAGTCGGTCAGCAACGCGATCCCGAGCAGGTCGCCGGCCTGGGAGCCCTGGTCGACCGTCGCGGCACTGAGTTGGGAGCCGGCCGGCACGATCGGCGAGTTGACCACCGAGAGCAGCTTCTCGGCCGAGTGTGCGTCGACGAACTCCTGGGTCAGCCCGACGGTGCCGGTCACGGTGCCGCCGGCCTGCCCGATCAGCCTGGACAGCGCTTCGACGTCGTCGTCGGCGGCATCCGGGGTGCGGAACAGCACCACCGAGGTGTCGACCATGCTCTCGCGCAGGATTCGCGGTGCCATCTGGGCGTCGAAGTCGTTTGCCGCACTGAGCTTCTCGTTGAGCGCATTGCGGTCGTCGGTCAGTGTGTCGATCTGGTTCTGCATCTCGTTCTTGTCGTCACGCAGACCGGACAGCACGGTGTTGGACAACAACCCCGAGCCGAGCGCGACACCGATGGCCAGCGCCAGGAACACCGCAGCCAGGGAGATGGCATGGGAACGCAGCGAGATCACGGCGGACTCCTAGGAGATGATGCTCTGCACCCAGAGCGTGAACTGGTTCCAGTAGTCGACGACCCACTCGAGCACCGCGGCGTCGGCACGCGACACCCACAGCGCCGCGATCACCGCCACCAGCATCGCCAGCACCAGCAACGCGATCGCGCCGCCGGAGACCCGGCTGCGGTACAGCGTGGCGACGGCTTTGGCATCGACGAGCTTCTCGCCCACCTTCAGCCGGGTCAGGAAGGTCGAGGGGTTGCTCTGCTGGCGGGTGCGGTCGAAGAACTCTTCGATGGACGCGGTGTGCCCCACCGTGACGATTAGCGAAGCCCCGTGGTGATCGCACAGCAGCAGCGCCAGGTCGGCGGCCGAGCCGGCGGCCGGGAACGTCATCGCACCGACGCCGAGATCCTGGATGCGTTCCAGTCCGGCGGCGTGGCCGTCGGCATCGGCGGGCAGCACCACCTGGGCGCCGCACTGCAGCACCTCGGCGCTGATCTGATCGGGGTCGCCGACGATCAGCTGCGGGCGGTAGCCGGCCTTGCGCAGGGTGTCGGCGCCGCCTCCGACGCCGACGAGCACCGGCTGGTACTCCTTGATGAAGGGTTTGAGCGCCTTGAGATCTGCGGCGGCACAAGGCTCCTCAGCGACGACGACGACGTGGCGGCGGTTGAGGTCGACGTCGATGTCGGGGATGCCGATGCCGTCGATCAGCAGCGGGCTCTCGCTGCGGATGAACTCGATGGTGTTTCCGGCGAAGGCCTCCAGGTGGGCGACCAGACCGCCCTTGGCCTCCTGCATGAGTTCGTGGATGTCGACGTCGGTGCGCTCGGTGCCCAGGATCAGCCGGCGGTCACCGGAGTAGACGCCGCCCTCGTTGAGGCGGATCCGCGCGCCGTCCTTGATCTTCTTGAAGACCTCGTCGCCGGTTTCGTCGACCAGGGTGATGCCGTTGGCGACCAGGACCTCGGGGCCGAGGTTGGGGTAGCGCCCGGAGATCGACGATGCGGCGTTGACCACGCCGACGACGTTCGCCTCGACCAGAGCGTCAGCGGTGATGCGGTCGAGGTCCTGGACGTCCATCACGACGATGTCGCCGGGACCGACCCGGCGCAACAGCTTGTCGATGTCACGGTCGACCCGGGCAGTACCGGTGACGCCCGGGCGTGAGCTGGCATTACGGGACAGCAGCGCTGACATCTTCATGCGGCGATTCTGTCCAGTGAGGTCCGGGATGCGTCGGAGGCGCGCCGTAACATCAGCCCCAGAAGTTACTTCTTTTCACATCTGTCACACGCTCAGGTGGTCTGCTCCCGGTCTTTGCGCGCAGTGTCGAGAAGGTCGCGCGCGTGCGCGCGGCCACTGTCGGACTCGCCCATCCCGGCCAGCATCCTGGCCAGCTCGGCAACCCGGTCGTCGTCGTCGAGCCGGCGCACCCCGCTGGATTTCACCCGCCCGGAACCGCCCTCGGCCCCGGCGTCGACCACCAGGTGGATGTCGGCATAGGCCGCCACCTGCGGCAGGTGAGTCACGACGATGACCTGGTGGGTGCGCGCCAGCCGGGCCAGCCGCCGGCCGATCTGCACTGCCGCGCGCCCACCGACACCGGCATCCACCTCGTCGAACACCATGGTCGTGCCTTCGGTGGAGGCGGCCAGCACCACCTCCAACGCCAACATGACCCGGGACAGCTCACCGCCGGAGGCACTCTTGTTCAGCGGAAGCAGGTCGGTCCCCCGGTGCGCGGCGAAACCGAACTCCACGGCGTCGACCCCGTCGTGGCCGGCGTGGACCGTGGTGCCCGACGGCAGGTCCAGCGGAGCGCTGTCGTCGGCGCGGGCGGCCAGCGGGGTGACGGCGATGCTGAACTGCGCCCCTGCCATCGCCAGTCCGGCCAGTTCCTCGGTCACGGCTTTGGCCAGCCCCTTGGCGGCCTTGACCCGGACCTTGGTCAGGGCCGCCGCAGCGTCGACGACCTTGGCCTGCAACGTCTGCACCCGGCGTGCCAGATCGGCCAGCGCGTCCTCGGACACGTCGAGCTGCTCGAGGCGTCGCCGCGACTCGTCCGCCCACGCCAGCACGCCGTCGATGTCGGCGGCGTATTTCTTGGTCAGCGTGCGCAACTCGGCCTGCCGGGCCAGTTTCGCCTCCAGGGCGCTGGCATCGGTGGGCAGCTCGGACAGATAGCGGCCCAGCTCGGCGGCCACGTCCACCAGCACCGTCAGGGCCCCGTCGAGCTGCTCGCCGAGCCCCTTGAGCTCGGAGTCGTTGCTGTTCTCCAGCGCCGAGCGGGCCCGCCCGACGGCCCCGGCCGCCGAGAATCCGTCGGCGACGTCCTCGCCGGCGCCGGACAGCGCCGTGCGCGCGGTCTGCACGGCGTCGCGCACCGCATCGAGCTCGGAGAGCCGGCGGATGTCGGAGACCAGCGCCTCGTCCTCCCCCGGCGCGGGCTCCACCGCATCGATTTCGTTCAGCGCGAACTGCAGGCGGTCGGCCTCCTGGGCCAGCTCACGCGCCCCGCGCCGACGGTCCTCGAGATCGCGGCGGGCCGCCAGCCACTCCTGGCGCGCGGCACGGTAACGCTCGAGCTGCGCGGACACGTCGGCGAATCGGTCCAGTGCGCCTCGCTGCTGGTCCGGCCGCATCAGCCGGAGCTGGTCGTTCTGCCCGTGCAGGGTCAGCAGCTCATTGGTGAAACCGCTCAACGATTTCGCCGGGACGCTGCGGCCGCCGAGATAGGCCCGCGAGGGGCCTTCCCGGTTGACCGACCGCGCCGCGATCACGCTGTCGTCGTCGTCACGCTCGGCACCCGACGAATCCAGGATCCCGTCGACCCTGGTCGCCACTTCGGCGCCGAGTTCGGTTGTGGTGAAGCGACCTTCGACGACCGCACGGCCGGAACCCGAACGCACCTTGGTCGGGTCGGCGCGCGCCCCACCCAACAGGTGCAGGCCCGTGACCACCATCGTCTTCCCCGCGCCCGTCTCGCCGGTCAGCACGGTCAGGCCGCCGTCGAACTCCGCCGTGGCGGTGCTGATGGCTCCCAGCGACTCGATCCGGATTTCGGCTAGCACTACTGTCCGCGCCACCCCGTGACAGGCAACCGGAACTTACGCACCAACCGGTCGGTGAAGGGGGCACTGTCGAGGCGCACCCACTTGAGCGGGGTGGCACAGCGGGTCACCTCGAGCCGGCCGCCGGCCGGCACCAGCATCTCGCGCCGGCCGTCGCAGAAGACCAGCGCGGCATGCCCGCCTGCTTCGATCTCGATCGCGATGGACGCATCCGGGCTGGTCACCATCGGGCGGGCGAACAACGCGTGCGCGTTGTTGGGAACCACCAGGATCGCCTCCAGATCGGGCCAGAGCACCGGGCCGCCGGCCGAGAACGCGTAGGCGGTCGAACCCGTCGGGGTCGAGACCAGCACGCCGTCACATCCGAAGGTCGACACCGGGCGCCCGTCGACCTCGACGACGACACCGAGCACCCCGAGCCGGGGGCCCTTCTCCAGGCTGGCCTCGTTGAGGGCCCAACCGCGGTCGAGCAGCTCCCCGCCGGCGCGGACACTGATGTCCAGCGTCATGCGTTCCTCGATGCGGTAGTCCCGGTTGATGACGTGCTCGAGCACCGTGTCGATCGAGTCGGCCTCGGCCTCGGCGAGGAATCCGATGCGGCCCAGGTTCACCCCGAGCACCGGGATCTCGACGTTGCGGGCCAACTCCGCGGCCCGCAGGAACGTACCGTCGCCGCCGAGGACGAGCACCAGCTCAC
>JAXHTL010000186.1:0-9651 GCA_034190095.1 Actinomycetota bacterium | reverse complement strand
CTTGGTGGGCGTTGTACCGTCCCAATATCGCAGTTCAGAACAACACCTTCGACAACTCGGCCCCATGTGACCGCGGCTTCGGGCGAAGCTCGGTAAATTCGCTGACCAGGCCGGGGTTGGCGGATAGATCAGTTACGGAGCGTCATGGGGTCAACCAAGCACATCGGCCGTGTCGGAGCTTTGGCTGTCGCCCTGGGTATCGGGGCTGCGCTGACCAGCGGGGCCGGGATCGCCTGGGCCGAGGGCACCGACGGCAGCAGTTCGGCCGGCAGCTCGGGTAGCGGCGGGGACGGCAGCACCCGCGCATCGAGCACCGACTCCACGTCCGACGCTTCGACCAACGCCGGGTCGGGGCGCGCCGAGCCCGATTCCGCCGAACGGGTTGGCAGCAGGGCCGACTCCGGCACCGGGCGGACCGCCGATCTGCAGCGCGACCCGGACGAGTCGGACGCGGACGTCGACGAGGACCTCGAGACGGACCTCGAGACGGACCTCGAGACGGACAGCGACTCGGACCTCGAGGCCGACACCGACTCCGGCACGGACATCAGCGAGGACCTCACCGATACCGGCTCCGAACCGACCAGCGATCGCGGCGAGCAAGAGGCTGTGGACGACGCGGCTGAGTCTTCGCCGGTCGCCGAGGGCGCGGTGTCCGAACCGGAGCCCGAACCGCGCAGCGGAACCGACCGCGCCACCGACTCCCGACATACACCGCTGACCCAGGCCACACCACCGAACGGCACCGCTTCGACCTCGACGTCGGAATCGGCGCTGCCGGTGCAGGCCCTCCAGGACACCGACGTGGACGAGGCCGCCGGCCAAGACCGGGCAGCCGACTCGTCGCGCGCGAAGACCCAGCCCGAATCGACACCGGCGAGCACACCGCCGCACCCGGCCACCGGAGCGGCTTCAGCCGAACCCGAGCTCCCCTCGGACGGGATCGCCGCGGCGGAGGTCCCACAGCTGGTGACCAACCTGCTGACGATCGCCAGCGTGCCCTTGACCGGCAGCCTGCCGGGCGCCCCCGGCGGCGGTCAGGCGCCGCTGGCATGGGCGCTCGCTGCCTGGACCCGCCGCGAATCCCAGAAGGACGTCACTGCCGCCGGCGTCGCGCTGAAGTCTTCCGAGGACACCGTCTCGCCGATGCCGGCCGATGCCGAGGTGGCGTTGCTGGCCGCCGCGGTGGTCGCCGACGAGGAGTGGGAACGCTATCCGGGGCAGACCCCCGCGCCGGTGATCTCCGGCTCGACGAGTTCGACACAGACCGGCTGGACCACCGGCAACGGCTCGGGTACCGGCCCCACCGACGTGTGGTACGTGGGCGGTACCGACCTGGGCATCATGTGGGTCGGCAGCACCGACAGCGACGGCAAGCCGATCGTCTACGCCCTGTTCGGTGACACCTATGACGTGGCCAATCCGGCGTCCAACCAGGGCTGGCGCGACAACGTGCTGCTGCGCTCGACAGACGTGAACCTGAACAACGGGCTGCAGTTCAGCGACGCGGTGATCAGCCCCGGCGGCATCTACGCCGACAACACCTGGTGGAATCCGCAGCGCTGGACGGTCACCGGCAACCCGGACGGCAACCGCGCCGGCGCCACCCAGATCGTCCCCGACAGCGAGATCCAACGGATCGACCGCCTGGAACGCACCACGACCTACACGCTGATCCCGACCGCGGCCATCGCCGGTGGCCCGGTGCTGGACGACGACGGCGAGCCGCAGGTCGACGAAGACGGCAACACCGTCAACTACCAGTACGCCACCGTGATGTCGATCAAGGAATGGGGTCAGGCCGGCAGTTGGACCACCAACTGGTCGGCGATCGCCGTCTCCGAGGATGGCGGCAAGACCTGGACCATCGACGAGGACACCGTCCGCAGATCGTCGGGCGGCGACGCTCGCTTCCAGCAGAACGCCATGATCTACGGCAATCCGGACGACCCCGACTCGTGGACCACACCGGAGCAGACCGAGCGCTACGTCTACGTGTACGGCACCCCGTCGGGCCGGCAGGGTTCGGCCTACGTGGCCCGCGTGCCGGAAAGTCAGATCACCGACCTCGATGAGTACCAGTACTTCGCCGGACAGAACGACGACGCCACCGGCAACTGGGTCAAGGGCAACCCGTCGGCTGCCACCGCGGTGATCTCGTCGGAAGGCAGCACCGGCTCGATCTTCCCGGAGACCGGCATCATCGGCGCCATCCTGGCCCCGTTCGTCGCCTTCCTCAAGTGGATCTATCCGGCCGGGTTCGCGCCGGGGGGCATCTTCTCGGCGGGTGGCAGCCGGGGCAACGTCAGCGAGATGTCGGTGCAGTACAACGAGTACCTCGACAACTACGTGGTGCTGTACACCGATGGTGGCAACAACGTGGTGATGCGGGTCTCCGATTCGCCGCAGGGCGAGTGGTCGAAGTCGACGGTGCTGCAGGGCAACGCCGGAGTCGGTCAGAACACGTCGATGTACGCGCCGATGATCCACCCGCTCTCCGGCACCGACCAACTGGGTGCCGGCAACGAGCAGTACCTGTACTACAACGTCTCCCAGTGGAATGACTACAACGTCCGGATGATGCGTGCCGACCTGAGCCGGCTGGACGTCACCAGGTCCGTATGAGCCGGCATCTTCTCGCCCTGTCGGCGGGCACCACAGCGCTGGTGGCGGCCACGATGGTGGTCGCGTGCGCCCACGCAGATCCGGGCAACGCCGCTCCGGCGGCTCCCACCGCCCCACCACAGCCGGGCGCGGCCTGCCCGGCGGATCAAGGTGGCGCACTCACGGCGCTGCCGTCCCAACCCGGGGACCCGAGCAACCGAAAGAACCTGCTCGAGTGCACCGGCGAGACCTGGCAGGCCTTCACCGGTGAGTACCCCGAGTCCGACATGTGGCTCAGCTCCGGTCCGGAACTCACGTTGCGGGGACAGGGCCTCCGCAACCCCGAGGTGATGGCCGGTCAGTGGACCGGCACCCCGCAGCAGCCCGACGGTGTCTGCAGCGCAGAGTTCGTCGACGTCACCGGCGGTCCGGACAAGACCAGCGAGCCGCAAACCCGCACCGGTGATCCGGGTCAGCCGCTGTCCTTCGAGGCGACCACGCGGTTGTACACCGTCACGCTCAGCGGCTTCTGCCTCTGGCAGCGCAGCTAGCCGAGCCGGCGCGCGCGGTCGAGGATCTCCTCGACCGACCACTGGTCGTCGGCGTGGGTTCCGTAGCCGGCGGCCAGCAGTGTCCCGTCGGGGGCGATGAGGAAGTCGGCCGGCAAACCGAGATGGTCCTCACCACGGCCGATTCCGGCGGTCAGCGAGCTCTGATGCCTCGCCCCCCGCGCCGCGGCCAGCCAGGCACGGGGGTGGGCGACCGCCGCCAGGGACGATCCGACCCCGAACTCGTCGTACAGTCGCCGATCCGGGTCGGCGACGACGGCGAACGGCAGGTCCGGTTGATGCTCGCGCAGGGATTCGGCCGCGGAGTGGAAGACGACGACTTCGGTGACGCCGGCCGCGCGGATCTCGTCATGCCGGCGTGCCACGGCCCGGACGTGCAGGTGGCAGATGGGGCAGCCGGCGAACCGCCGGAACTGCAGGTGCACGAGGCGCTCCGGGTCGGGCACCGCGATCACCCCGCCTTCGACGGTGTCGAGTCGATGCGCGCCGATCACGTCGCCGACCGTCAGCTTGGGTGCTGTCGTGGACATTGCCGCAGTACACCACGCGGGCACCGAGGGCCGGGCCGTGTTTCGCCGCACGCTGCGGCGGGGAACGTGGAATCCATGAGCAGACGCACCACTGTTCCGGCACTGCTGGCCGCGGCCGCGCTCGCGCTGTCCGGTTGCTCGCTCGACAATCGGGGCACGGCCACCTCGCCCGTGGAGACGACGTCGTCGCCGCCGGCCGCGTCGTTCGGCGCCGAGGCCCCCTCGCCGCCGCCGTCCACCGACCGGATCCCGCCGGTCGGAGGCCGGTGGCTGGAGATCGACGAGGTGGACGGGCTGGGCACCATCGTGATCGACGGGGTGGGGCGCACCGTCTACGCCTCGTCGGCCGACTCTCCCGGTGAGCCCACCTGCTACGACGCGTGCGCTGACACCTGGCTGCCGTTGCTGGCGGAGGGGGACGCGTCCGGTGGTATCGGCATCCAGGTGTCGCAGGTGCAGACCGTCGCCCGTCGCGACGGCAGCCAGCAGGTGACCTACCAGGGTCATCCGTTGTACTGGTACGTCGGGGACGGCATGCCCGGCGAGATCAACGGGCACGGCGTCGAACTCTTCGGCGCCGAGTGGTTCGTGCTGACCCCGGACGGCGACCGGGCCACGGTGCGGTGACCCGGCCGGCGCGGACCTGCCCGGCCGGGCAGGACCCTGCTGGTCATCTGATCAGCTAGACAGATGTTCAGATCAGGGAATAGGGTGCTGGTGTGAACGAGCAGATCCTCGCCATGCACATGAGCGACGGCATCGTCAACGCGCCGGTCTCGGTGGCGTTCGTCGCGATCGCCCTGGTCGCGCTCGGCATCTGTGCCTACCGCGCCCGCACCGAGCTCGACGAGCGGACGGTTCCGCTGGCCGGGCTGGTCGCCGCCTTCATCTTCGCCGTGCAGATGGTGAACTTCCCCATCCTGCCGGGTGTGAGCGGACATCTGCTCGGCGGTGCGCTGGCCGCGATCCTGGTCGGGCCCTTCACCGGGGCACTGTGTGTGGCGGTGGTCCTGATCGTGCAGGCGCTGCTGTTCGCCGACGGCGGGGTGACCGCGCTGGGCACCAACATCGTGAACATGTCGGTGATCGGCGTCGCCGCCGGCTACGGCACCGCGCTGCTGGCCTACCGGGTGCTGCGCAGCAGGGGCGAGGTCGGCGTGCCGGTCATCGGAGCGATCTCGTTCGTCGCGGCAGTCGTCGGAACCGTCTGCGCAGCCATGGGTTTCGTGCTGGAGTACGCCCTCGGCGGGGCGGCCACCACATCGCTGGGGACGGTGGCGGCCTACATGTTCGGCACCCACGTCCTGATCGGGGTCGGGGAGGGGATCATCACCGCGCTGACCGTCATGGCCGTGGTGCGGGCCCGACCCGATCTGGTCTACCTCCTGCGCACCAACCCGGCGAAGGTGGGGACGAACGCATGACCGAGACGACGCAGCGGCGCTGGTGGTTCTGGATCGGGTTCGCCGTGGTCACCCTGCTCATCGCCGGCGGCGTGTCCTATCTGGCCAGTTCGAACCCGGACGGCCTGGACTCGGCGACGCTGCAGGGGTGCGAGGTCGTCGAGAGCGCCGGCGGGGAAGAGCTGCGCGGCGAGTGCATCGCCCAGCACGCCGAGGAACACTCGCTGGCCGGTTCTCCGCTGGCCGACTATGCGCTGGGTGGCCAGGACGGCACCGGCGGGTTCGCCGGGATCATCGGGGTGCTGGTGACCGTGGTGGTGGCCGGCGGGATCTTCTGGCTGATCGCCCGCACGCGGGGTAGGGCCCGAGCCGAGACCGGGGACTGAGGTGGGAGGCGGCCACTCGCATCCGCTCTACCGAGATGGCGACTCGCCCGTGCACCGGTTGCCGGGTGAGGTCAAGATCGTCTGCCTGGTGGTGTTCGTGCTGGCGGTCGTCGCCACCCCGCGAGAACTGCTCTGGCCCTTCGGGCTGTTCGCCCTGATCATCGTGCTCACCTGGCAGGTGGCCCGGATCCCGCTGCGCTGGGTGTTGCCCCGGATGCTGATCGAGGTGCCGTTCGTGGTGCTGGCGGTGCTGCTGCCGTTCGCCGAGGGTGGTGAGCGGGTGACCGTCGCGGGGGTGGAGTTGTCGGTGGCCGGCCTGTATGCGGCGTGGGGAATCGTGGCCAAGGGCACCCTCGGCGTGGCGGCCTCGCTGACGGTGGCCGCCACGACCACCGCGCGCGAGCTGCCTATCGCGCTGAGCCGGCTGCGCGTCCCCGGCGTGATCGTGTCCGTGCTGACGCTGATGATCCGCTACGTCGACGTGCTGGCCGCCGAGACCCGGCGGATGCGGATGGCGCGTGTCTCCCGGGGCGACTCGCCCCGGATGATGCACCAGATCGGGGCGACCGCCAAGGGCGTCGGATCGTTGTTCCTGCGCTCCTACGAGCGCGGTGAACGGGTCTATCTGGCCATGCTCTCGCGTGGTTTCGACGGTCAGGTGCCGCCGCTGGCCGTCGGCGCGGGCTGTGCGGTGGCGGCCTCGTCGCGGCAGTGGGTGCTCGCCCTGGTGCCGGCGTCGGCGGCGGTGGTGGTGGCGATCAGCGCCTGGGTGGCGCGATGAGCGTTCCGGCGGTGCGGGTCGAGGGGTTGCGGTACAGCTACCCCGACGGACACGTGGCGCTCGACGGCCTCGACCTCGATGTCGCGCCCGGTGAGCGGGTGGCGCTGCTGGGGCCCAACGGGGCGGGCAAGACCACGCTGATGCTGCACCTCAACGGGGTGCTCACCGCCTCGGCGGGTGCGGTGCAGATCGGCGGGACCGTGTTGTCGCGCAGCACGTTACGCGACATCAGGCGCCGCGTCGGTCTGGTCTTCCAGGATCCCGACGACCAGTTGTTCATGCCGACCCTGGCCCAGGATGTCGCGTTCGGCCCGGCCAACTTCGGTCTGCGGGGCGAGGAGTTGGCGGCCCGGGTCGCCAAGGCCCTCGACACCGTGTCGATGTCCGAGCTGGCCGACCGGAGCCCGGCGCACATGTCCGGCGGTCAACGCCGCCGCGCCGCGCTGGCCACCGTGCTGGCCTGTGAGCCCGAGATCCTGGTGCTCGACGAGCCGTCGGCCAACCTCGACCCGGTGGCCCGGCGTGAGCTCGCCGAGACGCTGGCCGGGCTGGACGCGACGATGCTGATCGTCACCCACGACCTGCCCTACGCCGCGCAGCTGTGCGACCGGGCGATCGTGATGGACCGGGGTGTCATCGTCGCCGACGGCCCGGTGGCCGAGGTGCTCTCGGACGCCGAACTCCTCGCCGCGCACCGCCTCGAACTGCCCTGGGGTTTCACGGTCGGCACCCGCTGACCGTCGCTGCCGAACTGGCATTCCGGCAGCGAAAGTGCGAGAGCGAGCCTGCCGGAATGCCATTTCGGCGGTCAGTGGCGTCGGGGTGGCGGCCAGGGCGGCTCGCCACACAGTGCCAGCAGCGCGTTCTCCACGACCTCCGGCAGCGCCGGGTGGATCCAGTACTGGCCGCGCGCCATGTCCTGGGCGGGCAGGCCGAACGCCATGGCCTGGACGATCGGCTGGATGATCGACGACGCCTGGTGGCCCATGATGTGGGCGCCGAGCAGCAGGCCGGTGTCGTCGTCGACGATCAGCTTGGCGAACCCGGTGGAATCCTCCATCGCCCAGCCGTAGGCGACGTCGCCGTAGTCCTGCACCTTCGACCGGATCCGGTAGCCGGCCGCGCGGGCCTCGTTCTCGGTCATTCCGACACAGGCGATCTGCGGTTCGGTGAACACCGCCGAGGGCACGTTGCGGTGGTTGGCCGGCATCAGGTTCTCGGTGTCGTCCCAGTCGGCCAGCAGGTTGTTCTTGACCACCCGCGCCTCGTGGTTGGCGACGTGCTTGAGCTGATACGGCGAGCTCACATCGCCGAGCGCGTAGATGTTTCGCGCCGTGGTGCGCTGGTAGTCGTCGACAGTGACCAGACCTGCGCAGACCTCGACGCCGGCGAGATGGGCGTCGAGCAGGTCGCCGTTGGGCACTCGGCCGGTGGCCACCAGCAGCGTGTCCGCGTGCAGGGTGGAACCGTCGTCGAGATCCAGGCTCACCCCCGAGGAGTCCGACGACCCGCGCACGATGTTGCGGCGGCTGTGGATCTCCCACTTGCGGCTCGCGATGTCGGTGAACCGTTCACACACGGTGTCGTCGCAGTGGCTGAGCATCGTGGTGCCGCGCAGCACGATCGTCACGTGCGATCCCAGCGCCGAGAAGACGTGCGCGAACTCGGCGGCCACGAACCCGCCCCCCACGATGACGATGTGCTCGGGCAGCTCGGAGATCCGCATGATGGTGTCGCTGGTGTGGAAGGGCACGCCGCACTCGGCGATCGCCGGGGGTACCGTCGCGCGGGCTCCCGCGGCGATGACCACCTGCTCGGCGCTGAACTCGTCCCCGGCGTCGGTGCGCAGCCGGTAGGACCCGTCGGCAGCGGGGGCGGCGAAACGGGTGTGGCTGGCGAACACCTCCACGTTCGGTGAGGAGCGCCGGTACTGCTCGCCGCCGGCGGCCAGCGGGTCGATGCGGCCGAACACCCGCGACACGATGTCGGGCCAGTGCACCGCGTCGATGTGGGCGTCGATGCCGAACCGGCTCGAATCGCGGATCTGCTGGGCCACCCCGGCGGCGTAGACGAACATCTTGGTGGGGATGCAGCCGACGTTCAGGCATGTCCCGCCGAACACCCCTTGCTCGCAGATCGCCACCCGCTTGTCGGCATAGCGCTCGTCGAGCAGCGAGTTGCCCGAGCCGGTCCCGATGATCGCGATGTCGAAGTCAGCCATGCCCGTCGCTTCCGTCGCCCTGTGGGGTTGCCGCGCAGTCGTCGAGGTGCACGCCGCGATACCAGTCCAACCAGCGGTCCAGCTCCGCGTAGGCCGCGCGGCGGGACTCGGGCACCGACAGGAACACGTCGTGTTTGGCGTCGGCGATCGGCGCCACCGTGGTGCGGTTGCCGATGCAGCCCGCCCAGCGGGCGATCTGGGCGACGTCGAGGACGGCGTCGCCGCGCTGGATCGCGGTCGGGTCGTCGACCTCGCGCACGCTGCGGTCCGAGCGCAGGACCAGGTTGGGCACGCCCACGTCCAGGCCGCGGTGCAGGCGGGCCTGACCGCGCCGGATCGCGTGGATCCAGCCGAATGTCACCGGGAAGCCGCCGATGGGTTTCCAGGTCAGGTCGTAGTCGAACTCGCCGTCGTAGTCGCGGTGCAGGGTGGCGCCGTAGCCGCCGCCGGTGGGCTGGCGCACCACGGTGTGTTTGCGCAGCCGCCCCAGCGCGTGCAGCGCCACCGAGGTCGGCGCCGAACGCAGGAACGGATGTCCCTGCAGGTCCAGCCAGGGGCTGTTGAGCACCAGGCCCGCCACTCCGGCGCGGGTGGTGGCGCCGCGGCGGTGCATCCGGTCCAGCCACAGCGAGGTCACCAGCCCGCCGGCCGAGTGCCCGTAGACCAGCACCCGGGCCGGTGACACCGCCGCGATGGCGGCCAGCGCCCGATCGAGTTCGACGTCGTAGCGCCTCAGGTCGGTGGTGAAGTGCGGGGTCTGGCCAGGCCGGTGGGAACGGCCACATTTGTGCAGATCAAGGGCGTAGACCTGGAAGCCGCGGGCCGCGAAATGGTCGGCGAGTTCGGTGTGGAAGAAGTAGTCGGTGAACCCGTGCACCACCAGCACCGCGTCGCGGGCGGACCGCCCGGCGACGTCATCGGGATGTCCCCGGCTGACCAGCGTCGCGACCAGCTCGCCCTGACCGTCCGGATCGGGGCCGAGCTCGAACGTCGACTGCCAGTATCCGGGCAGCACATCGGGCTCCCATCCAGACACGTGTTTCTCCTATGTCAAGCCGCTGCCAGTTGGCAAGGCTCTTGACGGTTGTTGTGGTCTGTGTGGAGGTGGCCGAAGACGACTCGTGCCAGGCGGCGTTTGAGGCAGCGCAGGGCTTCTG
>JAXHTL010000185.1:0-9695 GCA_034190095.1 Actinomycetota bacterium | reverse complement strand
TGCCACCATTGCAGTCTGATCTGTTTTATTGCTGAGCCTTTGTTCTCCAACTCGTTGTAGAACACCGCGTCGGCAAGGTGTCGATTAGTTACCAACCCTAATCGATTGTCACCGGCGGGAAACTCCACCAGAAATCCGGTTCCTGCAAGGTCGGCACAATGGGTTCCATCAATTGGAAAGTGGTGTGTCGCCTCTAGCCTGCACGCGGAGTAGAGCTGATCTGCGCTAAAGCCTGTGTCCACGGCTGCACGGTACGCCGAACCGCCGACAGGTGTGGGTTTGCTGACGTGACGGACGGTCGATCTAAGTCAGTTGCTTGCTGTTGTGCTGCTGTTGAAACGGCCCGATTCGATGGCCGGTGAAGCCCTGCACGGGTACAAAACCGCGTCTAGCTGCGGTGGCAGGTACAGGATTCGAACCTGTGTAGGCGTTAGCCGACGGATTTACAGTCCGCTCCCATTGGCGTTTGTCATATCGGGTGGGCGTACCGGCGTGTCGAGTAGACCCCTGGTCAGAGGGCCGGCGCTGTGCGGAGAAACGGCCGAACCTGACCCAAACACAGACCGAGCTGTCCTGCTAGTCATCCATCCAGTTGTCGCGCACAGGGAACGTCTGAGCCCAATCCTTGAGTTTGGCGGCGACATCCTGAACGCCCAACTGTCCCTCAGCAACATCCACGACCAGGGCGACAATGTCGCCCTGGTCGTGAGCTTCGATGCCGTAACCATTGAGCATGTAGAACATCGACGTCGCTGCCCATGCAGTGCGCTTGTTCCCGTCGACGAACGGATGATTCCGAGCCAGCCCGTGCAGCAATGCGGCGGCCTTCTCATGGATGCTCGGGAATGCATCGTCGCCGAATGCGCTGGCTTGTGGCCGCGCCACCGCCGAATCGAGCAACCCGAAGTCCCGCATCATGTCAGGCCCGACGAAACTGGCGTTGACCTGCTGGATCTCGTTGGTCGTCAGGAACGTTGTCATATCACTTCTTCCGGGCTATCGGGGGCAAACCGCCCGGGCCCCGCGTTAGAGGTCCTTGAGTTTGTCCAGTGCTATCCCGTGCTGATCGAGGACCTTCTGGAACGCGGCGCGCACCAATTCAGGCCGACCGTGGGCTTGCAGGTACTCGATGAGCGCGCGCTTGATCACCTCGTTACCCGACGTATCGGTAACGAAGGCGAAGTTCTTCAACGCCTCAGCAAGCTCGGTTGGGAGTCGCAGGGTGAGCGCGGTGGTGCTGGCGTGGGCGTTCGTGGGCGTGTTGGGGTGCATGACACTATGATGTCATGGTGCGGCCGCCAGCGTCCACCGTTTGCCATTAGTCAACGTCGCCACCCGCAGAGGTCGCCACTACCGGCCACCGACACGGTCGCAGCATCACGGTTGCTCCGCGTTGCCATTACGGGGCAACGGTACACACGGGAGAAACGCCTCTTGGCCAACCGCGAAGCCGCTAGTACCTGATCTGCACTGCGCCAGTAGCCCATCTCCCATCGAAGCCTCGATATTGCCGACGCCCGACTGGTGGCGAGCAATCCATCACCCACTCACCGCCCCAACGGAATCGCATTACGTTTTTTCTTGCGAACACGCATCGATAATACACACTAGCGCTTGAGTGGCAAGCACAGGACGTGAAAGGGTGGCTGGATGGTCGAGGCCGATGATTCGATACCTCCAGATCCGACAGGACCAGGAACCGACGACGAGCGATTTGCGCGAAATATGCTGCGGCGAAGGGAAGAGCGCGGGCTGAGTCAGGCGGACCTGGTACGTCTCCTACGCGAGGGAGGTTGGCACGGGGTGCACCAGACGACCATTTCTCGCATAGAGAAGCTCGAACGTCCTGTGCGCCTCGGCGAGGCTCGTGCCATATCTAGCGCGCTTGGTGTTGACATGTCACAGTTGCTGTTGACACCAGAAGATTCACAGCTGGCGGCGGACCTAGCCTGCGCCCGCGAGCGGCTCGAACACTTGGAGCAGCTTCTGAAGAACCGCACCGTTGACTACTACAGAGCCACTCGCGAGTTGATGGATGTCTACGAACGCGCCAGTGAGGCCGGTTTCAGGCCTGGCCTGCCTGTCACTTCTTGGAGAAGAACGACGTCGAACGGATCCGTAGCCGACGAGCTCGCAATCGCTCGTCAGTGCCTCGAAGAGGTTTCACCAGAGAAGGCGGTGCGATGGGGCAAGTGGCAATACAAGTACTTACAGTCAATCGGAGACGAGCCGGGCAACCTGCAGGTGGACGCCGAACTATGAAACAGACGCGCAATCGATGTGGGGGCGAGGACCGCTGAACGACGTTCCGATTCCCGGACGGCTCAGCGGATACAGCAGCCTCGGACACAAGTCGGCGGAGCTGACGCTGAACCGCTACGGTCACCTGTTCCCGGCCGATCGGGACTCGGCGTCCGACGCATCAGCGCCGCCGCGGGAACCACTACGTCCCCGAACGCAATCAGGCCCCCTCGAAAGGAGGCCTGATCGTTGGCGTGGCAGGTAGAGGATTCGAACCTCTGTAGGCGTAAGCCGACGGATTTACAGTCCGCTCCCATTGGCCGCTCGGGCAACCTGCCGGAGTGCTGCATACGCATCGCAGCGCGCAGAGCAGAATACAACGACCACCGGCCCCGAGCACAAACCGGCGGGTGGGGGGCGGTGTTCACGGCGTCGCGCCCGGCCGCGAAGATGGAGCCAACCAGTAGCCACCGAGGCCATCAACACCGAGGGAGGGACGGGTCCCATGGCGGATTCATCGTTCGACGTCGTCAGCAAGGTCGACCGCCAGGAGGTCGACAACGCGCTCAACCAGGCGGCCAAGGAGCTGTCCACCCGCTACGACTTCCGCGGCACCGACACCAGCATCGCCTGGAAGGGCGAGGAGGCCATCGAGATCGTCTCCTCCACCGAGGAGCGGGTGAAGGCCGCCGTGGATGTGTTCAAGGAGAAGCTCGTGCGCCGCGACATCTCCATGAAGGCGTTCGACGCGGGCGAACCGCAGGCCAGCGGCAAGACCTTCAAGGTGACCGGCAGCCTCAAGCAGGGCATCAGCAGCGAGGAAGCCAAGAAGATCACCAAGATCATCCGCGACGCGGGCCCCAAGGGCGTCAAGGCCCAGATCCAGGGCGAGGAGATCCGGGTCAGCTCCAAGAAGCGCGACGACCTGCAGACCGTCATCTCGCTGCTCAAGGGCTCCGACCTCGACGTCGCGCTGCAGTTCGTCAACTATCGCTGACACGCCGCCGACCGATGCGGTAGCTCAGCTGCCCAAACCCGCCCTCGAGCGAGTTACGCGGTCCTAGTCTGATCGCCATGGCACCTGCGCAACGCGTCCCCAAAGTCGTCGTCCTCGGTGGCGGGTCCTGGGGCACCACCGTCGCCTCCATCTGCGCCCGCCGCGGCCCGACGCTGCAGTGGGTGCGCTCGGAGGACACCGCCACCGACATCAACGACAACCACCGCAACTCCAGCTACCTCGGTGACGAGGTGGCGCTGCCCGATTCGCTGCGGGCCACCACCGACTTCTCCGAGGCCGCCGACTGCGCCGACGTGATCGTGATGGCGGTGCCCTCGCACGGGTTCCGCGGCGTGCTCACCGAGCTGGCCCGCGAGCTGCGGCCGTGGGTGCCGGTGGTGTCTCTGGTCAAGGGGCTCGAGCAGGGCACCAACTACCGGATGAGCCAGATCGTCGACGAGGTGCTGCCCGGGCACCCGGCCGGGATCCTGGCCGGGCCCAACATCGCCCGCGAGGTCGCCGAGGGCTACGCCGCCGCCGCCGTGCTGGCGATGCCCGACCAGCACCTGGCCGCCAACCTGGCCGGATTGTTCCGCACCAAACGGTTCCGCACCTACACCAGCGACGACGTCGTCGGCGTCGAGATGGCCGGCGCCCTGAAGAACGTCTACGCGATCGCGGTCGGCATGGGCTATTCGCTGGGTATCGGGGAGAACACCCGCGCCATGGTGATGGCCCGCGCGGTCCGGGAGATGTCGAAGATGGGTGAGGCCCTCGGCGGGCACCGCGACACCTTCGCCGGGCTGGCCGGCATGGGTGACCTGATCGTCACCTGCACCAGCCAGCGCAGCCGCAACCGCCACGTCGGCGAGCAGCTGGGCGCCGGCAAGCCGATCGACGAGATCATCGCGTCGATGAACCAGGTCGCCGAGGGCGTCAAGGCCTCCAGTGTGATCATGGAGTTCGCCGACAAATGCGGCATCACCATGCCGATCGCGCGGGAGGTCGACGGCGTGGTCAACCACGGGTCCAGCGTCGAGCAGGCCTACCGCGGCCTGATGGTCGAAAAGCCCGGCCACGAGGTCCTGGGCTCGGGCTTCTGACCCGGGCTCAGTTGAAGTACGGGTTGGTGCCCTCGGGCCGCACCAGCAGCGGGTTCACCGGGTTGACGATCCACGTCGC
Source organism: Actinomycetota bacterium (assembly GCA_034190095.1). Classification (GTDB taxonomy): domain Bacteria; phylum Actinomycetota; class Actinomycetes; order Mycobacteriales; family Mycobacteriaceae; genus Mycobacterium. The sequence continues at coordinate 5,275 of JAXHTL010000185.1, read as the reverse complement.
GCCCGGGCTGACCACGAAACCGGCCTGGTTGCGGCTGTCCACGCAGGACGTCACCGCCCCGTCGGTGCCGCAGCTGACGGTGCCGAAGCTCAGCCGGGTGTTCGGCGGCAACGCGGTGACCTCGCCCTCGTAGATCGGCCGGGGCGAGGCCCCGAAGCCGGGGACCCCGCCGGCCGCGCCGCTGACCACGTTGGCGCCCTCCGGCGCACCCGGCAGCGGACCGTTGCAGCCGTAGCCTCCCGAGCGCTGCATCAGGCAGACCAGCTCGCCCGAGCGGAACGCATACGCCGCCCCGTCGAACACCGCGTAGTCCTGCGGGTTGGCCGGGGCCCAGGCGTTCACGTTCGGCGGCGGCGGGGGCGGAGGCGGCGGGGGTTGGGCAGCCGCCAGCCCGGGGACCGCGGCAACGCATGCTGGGGCGGCAAGCATGCCGACGAGGATTCTGCGCAGCACCATCACAGCCTAGATGTCGCCAGAACGGCCGGCAGTGTTTCAGAAGGTGAAGCTGCCCGCCGGGCTGAGCACGAATCCGGACTGGTCCAGCGTGTTCAGACACGTCGTGACCACCCCGTCGGTGCCGCAGCTGACCGTCTGGAAACTCATCCGGGTGTTGGCCGGAAGCGGGCGCGGGTTCTCCACCGCCCCGTACATCGGCCGGTCGGCGTGCGCGAAGCCCGGGCTGCCCTGCGCGTAGCCGGAGACCATGTTGGCGCCGTTGGGCGCGGCGGGCAGCGGCCCGCTGCAGCCGTAGCTGCCGGTCTGGCGGTCCATCACGCAGGTGACCCCGCCCGGGGCGGCGAACGAGTACGAGGTGCCCTCGTTGACCGCGAACTCGGCCGGGTTGACCGGCGGCAGCGCGTTGACGTTGGGCAGCGGCTGCGCCGCGGCGACACCGGAGGCACCCACGACGGCCGCGCCGGTGGCAAGGGCCCCGAACAGGATTCTGGTCAACACGGGTCACACCTTAAGCGGATCGGGCGCGCTTGAGCACCCCGAGTGTCGCCTGACGCGCCGAATTCGCGGTCAGGAGTAGCGGTCGGGGCCCCGGCCGGCCATCGCCTCCAGCCGCGCGATGCGGTCGGCCACCGGCGGGTGCGTGGCGAACAGCTTGCCGATCTTCTCGCCGGCCCGGAACGGGTTGGCGATCATCAGGTGCGCCTGATCGGCCAGCTGCGGCTCCGGCGGCAACGGCGCCCGCTCCACCCCGGAGCTGATCTTGCGCAGCGCGCTGGCCAACGCCAGCGGGTCGCCGGTCAGCTCGGCACCGGACTGGTCGGCCTGGTACTCACGCTGGCGCGACACGGCCAGCTTGATGACCGTCGCCGCGATCGGACCCAGAAGCGAAACCAGCAGGATCGCAAAAGGATTGGTGCCCTCCCGGTTGCCGCCGAACATCGAGGCGAAGAACGCCAGGTTCGCCAGCGCGGTGATCACCGACGCCATCGCACCGGCCACACAGGAGATCAGGATGTCGCGGTTGTAGACGTGGGAGAGCTCGTGGCCCAGCACCGCACGAAGCTCGCGTTCGTTGAGGATGCCCAGGATGCCCGTGGTGCAGCACACCGCCGCATTGCGCGGGTTACGGCCGGTCGCGAACGCATTGGGCGCGGCGGTGTCGCTGATGTAGAGCCGTGGCATCGGCTGGCGCGCAGTGGTGGCCAGCTCCCGCACGATCTTGTACATCACCGGCGCCTGCATCTCGCTGACGGGCTGAGCGTGCATCGCCCGCAGCGCCAGCTTGTCGCTGTTGAAGTACACGTAGGCGTTCATGCCGACGGCGAACAGCACCGCCAGGAACATGATGTTGCGCCCGAACATGGCGCCGACACCGACGATCAGACCCGAGAACACCACCAGCAACAGGAACGTCTTGAACCTGTTGGCGTGCGGATTCCACGTCACCTGCTTGCCTCCTTCACTCCCCGCCCACCCATCGACCCGGCGGGAGTCGTCGATGGGTAAACGCCCGGACCAGCCGTCCGGGTTCCTGGGGCGGTCACCTGCTCAGCCGTCCCGGCTGATGGTGTAGTCCACCAGCGTGGCCAGCGCGTTGCGGCCCGGACCGGCGGGGAGCTGGGACAGCTCGTCGCGCGCCTGCTGGGCGTAGCGGGCCACGGTGTCCTTGGCCTTCGCGATGCCCTGTGAGGCACGCAACAGCCGCAGCGCCTCGGCGACGTCGTCGTCGTCATCGACCGGCCCGGCCAACAGGGTGCGCAGCCGGTCGGCCTCGGGCCCGGTCTCGCGCAGCGCATAGAGCACCGGCAATGTGTGCACACCCTCGCGCAGGTCGGTGCCGGGCACCTTGCCCGACTCGTCGGGGTCGCTGTCGATGTCGATGATGTCGTCGGAGATCTGGAAGGCCGTCCCGACGATGCCGCCGAGCCTGGCCAACCGTTCGACCTGCTCCTCGTCGGCGCCGGAGAACGTCGCCCCGAACCGGCCGGAGGCCGAGATCAGGCAGGCCGTCTTCTCGTAGACCACCTTCAGGTAGTGCTCGACGGAGTCCACCTGGTCGGCCGCCCCGCGGGTCTCCCGCATCTGCCCGGTGACCAGCAGCGCGAAGGTGTCGGCGATGATCCGCACCGCGTCCGGACCCAGCCGCGACACCAGCCGCGAGGCCGTGGCGAACAGATAGTCCCCGGCCAGGATCGCGATGTTGTTACCCCAGCGCGCGTTGGCGCTGGTCGCGCCGCGCCGCATCTGCGCCTCGTCCATCACGTCGTCGTGGTAGAGCGTCGCCAGGTGCACCAGCTCGATCACCGAACCGGCGACGGTGACCTGCCAGGAGTCCGGCTCGGGCCCCAGCTGGGCCGACAGCACCGTGAACAGCGGACGGAAGCGCTTCCCCCCGGCCTGGAACAGATGCTGGACCGCCTCGGCCATCAGACTGTCGGCCTTGCCCAGCTCCTCGGACATCAGGGTCTCGATGCGGGCGACCCCGTCCCGAACATCCTGGGCGAACTGGGCGTCCCCGAAGTCCACTCCCGCCACCACGCTCGCCGGTGTCCTCACACTGCCAACATACTGGGAACCATGGACTCATCGGCGAGCAGGAGCGACGCGACCGGGCCGACGCGGGGGGCGGATGTGGTCGTGGTCGGGGCCGGGCCCGCCGGGTCGTCGGCGGCTGCGTGGGCGGCCAGAGCCGGACGCGACGTGCTGGTGATCGATTCGGCCACCTTCCCGCGCGACAAAGCCTGCGGCGACGGGCTGACCCCCCGCGCGGTCGCCGAACTGCACCGGCTGGGCCTGGGCCGCTGGCTGGACGGCAAGATCGCCCACCGTGGGCTACGGATGTCGGGCTTCGGCGCCGACGTGCAGATCGACTGGCCGGGCCCGTCCTTTCCGCCGACCAGCAGCGCGGTGCCGCGCACCGAGCTCGACGAGCGGATCCGCCAGGTGGCCGACGACGACGGCGCGACGATGTGCCTCGGCGCCAAAGCCGTTGACGCCGAGTTCGATTCATCGGGGCGTGCGACGGCGGTGGTGCTCGACGACGGCACCCGGCTGCGGTGTGGGGATCTGATCGTCGCCGACGGTGCCCGTTCCACGCTCGGCCGCACCCTGGGCCGGCAGTGGCACCGCGAGACCGTCTTCGGGGTCGCGATCCGCGGCTACCTCGCCACCCCCCGCAGCGACGAGCCGTGGATCACCTCACACCTGGAGTTGCGTTCCCCCGCCGGGGAGGTGCTGCCGGGCTACGGCTGGATCTTCCCGCTGGGCAACGGCGAGGTGAACATCGGGGTCGGCGCGCTGGCCACCGCCAAGCGCCCGGCCGACGCGGCGCTGCGCCCGCTGCTGGGCTACTACGCGGGACTGCACCGCGACGAATGGGAGTTCGCCGACAAACCACGGGCGGGGCTTTCGGCCCTGCTGCCGATGGGTGGCGCGGTCTCGGAGGTGGCCGGACCCAACTGGATGCTCATCGGCGACGCGGCGGCCTGCGTGAACCCGCTCAACGGCGAGGGCATCGACTACGGCCTGGAAACCGGCCGGCTGGCCGTCGAGCTGCTGGGCTCGGGTGACTATTCCCGGGCCTGGCCCGCCGTGCTCGACACCCACTACGCCCGCGGTTTCTCGATCGCCCGGCGGCTGGCGCTGCTGCTGACGTTCCCGCGTTTCCTGCCGTCGGCGGGTCCGCTGGCGATGCGCTCGCACGCGCTGATGACCCTCGCGGTGCGGGTGATGGGCAACTTCGTCACCGACGAGGACGAGGACATGATCGCGCGGGTGTGGCGCGGCGCTGGACGGCTGTCCAACCGTATCGACACCCGCCGCCCGTTCAGCTGACGACGGCGCCGCGGCGTCCACCCCCCGGTGACCGTTGCGCAACGCCGAGATGAAGCCTCGCGAACTGGGCGCGGCCACCACCGGAACCGCTGGGGCGCAAAGCTATCGTCACGTCATGGACACCGAAGCGTCCGCCGCGTCCACAACCGCTGCCGACGACCGCCCGGCCGCGGTGGCAACCTCCACACCGACACCACCGAAGATCTGCCCGCAGTGCCACCTGCAGATGCTGCCCCGCGGCGTCTGCGGGGAATGCGAGTAGCGGCCGGTCAGACCCGGACCGCGGCGTGCAGCGCGACGATGCCGCCGGTCAGGTTGCGCCACCGCACATCCGTCCAGCCCGCGGACTCGATCCGGCGCGCCAGGTCGGGCTGATCCGGCCAGGCCCGGATCGATTCGGCCAGATACACATAGGCATCCGGATTCGACGACACCGTGCGCGCCATCCGCGGCAGCGCCCGCATCAGGTACTCCTTGTACACCGTGGCGAACGCTGCGTTCGTCGGTGTCGAGAACTCGCACACCACCAGTCGCCCGCCCGGACGGGTCACCCGCGCCATCTCACGCAGCCCCGCGGCGTGGTCGACCACGTTGCGCAGCCCGAAACTGATCGTCACCGCGTCGAACACCCCATCGGCGAACGGCAACCGGGTGGCATCACCGGCCACCTTGGGCACCGAGCGGGCCGCGCCGGCGGCCAGCATGCCGACCGAGAAGTCCGCGGCCACACACCACGCCCCCGAACCGGCCAGCTCGACGGTCGACACCGCCGTCCCGGCGGCCAGGTCGAGCACCCTGTCCCCCGGGCCGATCTCCAGCGCGGCGCGTGTCGCGCGGCGCCAGAACCGGTCCTGCCCCAGCGACAGCACCGTGTTGGTCAGGTCGTAGCGCCGCGCCACCCCGTCGAACATCGACGCGACCTCACGGGGATCCTTGTCCAGCGACGCGCGGTTCACGCAGCCGAACGTATCAGCACCGGAGGTGG
>JAXHTL010000184.1:0-9777 GCA_034190095.1 Actinomycetota bacterium | reverse complement strand
CGTCATCGGAGCCAGCCTCGGGGGGCTGTGCGCGGCCAGAGTGCTGTCGGACTTCTTCGAGCAGGTCACGCTCTTCGAGCGCGACGAGCTCCCCGATGCTGCGGCCAACCGTGCCGCGGTGCCGCAGGGCCGGCATGTGCATCTGCTGATGGCGCGCGGCGCACAGGAGTTCGAGTCGCTGTTTCCGGGGCTGCTCGACGACATGGTCGCCGCCGGGGTGCCGATGCTGGAGAACCGGCCCGACTGCATTCATTTCGGCGCCGCGGGTCACGTCCTGGGCACCCAGCACCGCCTGGCCGACGAGTTCACCGCCTATGTGCCGAGCCGTCCGCATCTGGAATGGCAGATCCGGCGTCGCGCGTTGGCCATCCCGAATGTGTCGCTGGTGCCGCAGGGGGTCGACGAGCCGGTGTTCGACGGCAGCCGGGTCACCGGGGTGCGGACCGAGGCCGGCGCGACGGTGGCCGCCGACCTCGTCGTCGACGCCACCGGTCGCGGAACCCGACTGCCGGTGTGGTTGTCGCAGTGGGGTTTCGGGCGCCCGCGTGAGGACACCGTCAACGTCGGCATCGGGTATGCGACCCATCAGGTTCGCATCCCTGAGGGCCTCATCGATGAGCGTGTGGTGGTCGCCGGGGCGTCTCGGGAGCAGCCGCTGGGGCTGGGCATGCTGTTCTACGAGGACGGCACCTGGGGGCTGACCACATTCGGTGTCGGAAAAGTCGCACCGCCAGGCGATTTCGACGCGATGTGTGCGCTGGCCGACGAGATCCTGCCCGCCCACGTCGCCGCGGCGCTGCGCCGCGGGGAGCCGCTCGGTGAGGTCGCGGTGCACAAGTACCCGACGAGCAGGTGGCGCCGCTACGACAAGATGGAGCGCCTCCCGCAGGGGATCCTGCCGTTCGGCGATGCCGTCGCCAGCTTCAATCCGACGTTCGGGCAGGGGATGACGATGACCTCGCTGCAGGCCGGTCATCTGCGCGCCGCACTGCGGGAACCGGGCGAGAGCCTGATGCGGAGGTTCACCAAGGACACGGCGAAGACGACGTACCCGGTGTGGACGATGAACGCGATCGGCGATCTGGTCCTGCACCGCGCCGAGGGCCCGATGCCGTGGTGGTACCGCCCGGTGGGGTCGCTGTTCGACCAGTTCCTCGGGGCAGCTGAAACCGATCCGGTTCTGGCGGAATGGTTTCTGCGCCGGTTCAGCCTGCTCGACAGCCTCTACATGGTGCCCTCGGCCACGTTGGTCGGGCGCACGGTCCGGCACAACATGGGGCTGTGGCTGACCGAACGGCGCGCTAGATCCCGACGGTCACCCGAACCAGCCGGGTCGGCTCGTGGGCCATCATCCTGATCGGCCCGTCGTCGGCGGCCACCCAGGCTGCCGCGCCGCGCTCCAACGTCAGCGTGTTGGCCTTGGCGTGCACGGTGGCCGCTCCCTGGGCGCACAGCAGGATCTGCGGACCGTCGTGCCGCGCGGGCGCGTCGATCTCGTGGTCGAGGTTCTCGCCGTCGACCCGCAGCACCGACAGCGCGAACTCGGGGGCCGGTGTCGGATAGACGAGTTCGGCTCCGTCCAGCGATGACTCGGGACGCACCACGACGTCGGCCGCCGGGGTGAAGTCGAGCACCCGCAGCAGCTCGGGCACGTCGACGTGTTTGGGCGTCAGCCCGCCGCGCAGCACGTTGTCCGAGTTGGCCATCACCTCGATGCCGACCCCGTGCAGATAGGCGTGCAGGTTCCCGGCGGGCAGGTAGATCGCCTCACCGGGGGCCAGCGAGATCCGGTTGAGCAGCAGCGAGCACAGCACGCCCGCATCGCCGGGGTAGCGCTCCCCGAGTTCGAGCACGGTCTTGGCTTCCCGCTCGAATTCCTGCTCGCCGGAACGCACGTAGTTGATGGCGCCGTCGATCACGGCCGGCACCAGCACGTCGAGGTCGGGCTGCGGGAAGGTGATCCAGGTGGTGAACAGCGCCCGGAGCCCGTCGCCGTCGGATTGTCCGTCGAGCAGGCTGATGAACGGGTCGAGGTCGGCGACGCCGAGGGCGCGCATCAGTTCGACCGAGCGCGCCGCGGGCCGGAACCCGGCCAGCGCCTCGAATGGGCTGAGTGCCACGAGGATCTCGGGTTTGTGGCTGCGGTCGCGGTAGTTGCGGGTGGGCGCGGTGACCGGGATGCCCATCCGCTCCTCGCGGGTGTAGCCCTCGATCGCCTGCTCACTGCTCGGGTGCGCCTGCAACGACAGCGGTTCGTCGGCGGCGAGCACCTTCACCAGAAACGGCAGCGTGTCACCGAACCGGTTGCGTACCGCCGCACCCAGTTCGCCGTCCGGGTCGGCGCGCAGCGCGTCGAGCAGTGACCGCTCGCCGTCCTCATCCTGCAGCCACGCCGGGTCGCCCGGGTGCGCGCCGAACCACAGTTCGGCCTCGGGATGCTCGGTGGGACTGGGAGCTCCGGTGAAATCAGCAATCGCGGTTCGCGAACCCCATGCGTAGGTCCGAACCGCTCCCCTCAGCAGATGCACTTACCTCAACCTCGAACCAGCCGCTGGTAGACCGCCGCCATCTCGAAGCGGACCGCCAGCAGCGCTATTTGTTGTTCGAGACGTCCGGGCGGGCTGCCCGTCACGTCTCGATTCCCCCCTGCCATCACGACGTCTGGCACGTCGTTGGCGTTGACGACGTTGACGTCGTCGAAACCTCGTAACCGCATGGTGATCGCGGGCCGGTCGCCGTCGGACGTCAGCACGAAGGTTCGGGTGCGCGCCGGCAGCGGCCCGTCGATCTGCTCGTCGTGGAAGATGGACAGCTCCTCGCTGCCCGCGCCGCGGCCCCAGCCGGTGCCGATGGCGGCCAGCGCGTCGGCCAGCCCGACGGCTGCCACCGACCGGTGGGCCACGCGCAGCAGCACGGTGGCCGCGTGCTGGGCCAGCGCAACGGTGGCTGCCGTGTCGCCGGCGACGACGACCTCGCGGCCCGACATCTGTTCGGCCAGCGATTTGGCCGGATTGGTGAACAGTTCGTGGCGGGCGCTGTTGCGGAAGGCCTCGGCATCGAGTTCGTCGGCCAGCGCTCCCAGGTCGGTGTGGGTGCCGGGGCAGACCACCTGCAGCACGGCCAGCCCGGCGGCCAGGTAACGGGTCAAGGTGAAGTCGTCGGGCACCGGAACGCGCGGCGGCAGCGCGACCGCGCGTCCGGCGGTCGCATCGCGCAGCGGACCTTCATAGGGGGCGACGACGATCACCCGGGCGCCGCGCCGCACACCGGTGGCCGCGGCGGCCACCAGCGCCGGCTCGCCGGGGTCGGCACCGGCGACGACGAGCACATCCAGGGCGCCGATCCACGGCGGCGTCTCGGCGGCGACGACCAGCGGTGCGCCGATGGACGCGCCCATGACGGCGGCCAGCATCGTCGCGGCGGTGTGCGGGTGGCCGCGGCCGGTGACCCAGACGATGGTGCGCGGCGCGGCATCCGAACGCACCGGATCCAGGTCGCCCTCCTCGAGGGCCGCGGCGGTGGCACGCACCTGGGCGCCGGCCATCGAGGCAGCACGCAGCAAACCCATCCGGTCGGCTTCCAGCAGGCCTTCGGTGTCGTCGAGGTCCACCACCGCAGCGGGTGCCGGACTGGCGTTCACGTCAGTTCCTTTGTGTCGGCTTCTGCGCTGGCCGCAATGCAGGCACCGATCTCGTCGACGATCGCCTGGACTCCTTCGGGGGTGAGCGCCTCGACGTTGAGCCGCAGCAACGGCTCGGTGTTCGACATCCGCAGGTTGAACCAGCTGCCGTCGCCGAGGTCGACGGTCACCCCGTCGAGGTGGTCGATGCCGTGCAGCCGGGGCCCGAAGGTCTTGAGGACGGATTCGACGACCGCGGGGGCGTCGGTCACGGTGAAGTTGATCTCGCCGGAGGACTCGTAGCGCTGGTAGTCGGCCATCAGATCCGACAGCGGCCGGTCCTGCTCCCCGAGTGCAGCCAGTACGTGCAGCGCGGCGAGCATGCCCGAGTCCGCACCCCAGAAATCGCGGAAGTAGTAGTGCGCCGAGTGTTCCCCGCCGAAGATCGCGCCGGTCTCGGCCATCAGCGCCTTGATGTAGGAATGCCCGACGCGCGAGCGCACCGGGGTGCCGCCGCGTTCGGTGACCAGTTCGGGCACGGCGTGAGAGGTGATCAGGTTGTGGATCACCGTCGCACCGATCTCCCGGTTCAGTTCGCGGGCGGCGACCAGCGCGGTGACCGCCGACGGTGACACCGCCTGCCCCTTCTCGTCGACGACGAAGCAGCGGTCGGCGTCTCCGTCGAAGGCCAGTCCGATGTCGGCGCCGGTCTCGACGACGTATCTCTGCAGGTCGACGAGGTTGGCCGGGTCCAGCGGGTTGGCCTCGTGGTTGGGAAAGGTGCCGTCGAGCTGGAAGTACAGCGGCTTGACCGTCATCGACGCGATGGGGCCGAGCACGGCCGGGGTGGTGTGGCCGGCCATACCGTTGCCGGCGTCGACGGCCACGGTGAGGGGACGCAGGCTCCCGATGTCGACCAACGAGCGCAGGAACGTGCCGTAGTCGACGAGCACATCGCGGTCGGACAGGGTGCCGCGCGGACCGTCGTACCCGGGGACCCCGGCGATGACCTCGTCGCTGATGGTGCCCAGACCGGTGTCCTTGCCCACCGGCTTGGCGCCGGCGCGGCAGAGCTTGATGCCGTTGTAGGCGGCGGGATTGTGGCTGGCGGTGAACATCGCGCCCGGGCAGTCGAGCAGGCCGGACGCGAAGTAGAGCTGATCGGTCGAGGCCAGGCCGATGCGCACCACATCGAGGCCCTGGTTCATGACGCCTTCGGCGAAGGCCGCCGAGAGCACCGGCGAGCTGGCCCGCATGTCGTAGCCGATGACGACCGTGTCGGCGCTGTCGCGCACCAACCGGGCGAACGCGGCGCCGACCTCACCGACGAAAGCGTCGTCGAGTTCGTCGCCCACCAGCCCGCGCACGTCATACGCCTTGATCACGCGCTGCACCGCCGCAGCGGACCGAGACATAGGACTCCTTGGACGACAGGACTGTTACCCCCAGCCTAGCTGTCGCCACGGACCTATATGGCCGCCCTTCGAGGTCGAAATGGCATTCCAGCAGCGAAATCGCGAGTGAAAGCCTGCTGGAATGCCATTTCGGCGGCGTGGGAGGTCAGTCGGTGGGGTCGGGCAGGACCCGCAGGTGGCCGCGGCGCCGGCCGTTGGTCTCGGGTTTGCGCGTCGGGGGCGCCATCAACGCACCGCTCTGCGCGCCGGTCACGGGATCGGTGAAAGCGGTGAAGCCGGCCGCCGGGGTGGCACCGTCGCGACCCTCGCGCACCGCGTCGGCCAACGCGACCAGGTCGTCGTCGTCGGGATGCGACGGCAGCGGACCGGCATGTCGCACCAGCTCCCAGCCGCGGGGCGCGGTGATCCGGCCGGCGTGCATGACGCACAGGTCCCAGGAGTGCGGCTCGGACACGGTCGCCAGCGGCCCCACCACGGCCGTCGAGTCGGAATACACGAACGTGAGCGTCGCGACAGCGTAGTGAGGGCACCCGGGCCGGCAGCAGCGACGGGGAACATTCACGCAAGTGAGGTTATCGTGCACATTCCTCGCCATCGCGGCGGACACGCGCAGCCACCGGGCCGCCGACTCTCAACCGTTACGATCTTTTTCGTGACCGGGCTCAACCACCGGGGCTCCCGGCGGGGCCGCGAGATGCGTGGCACCCTGCTTCCGCCGACCGTTCCGGGTTGGCGCAGCCGCGCCGAGCGATTCGACATGGCGGTGCTGGAGGCCTACGAGCCGATCGAGCGCAGATGGCACGCTCGGGTTGCGGCGCTGGACGTGGCGGTCGATGAGATTCCGCGGCTTGCGCCGAAGGATCCCGAGAATGTGCAGTGGCCACCGGAGGTCGTCGCTGACGGTCCGATCGCACTGGCCCGGCTCATACCTGCCGGGGTCGATGTCCGCGGCAATTCCACGCGGGCGCGAATTGTGTTGTTCCGCAAGCCGATCGAGCGTCGTGCCAAGGACACTGTCGAGCTGACCGAGCTGTTGCACGAACTGCTGGTGGCCCAGGTGGCCACCTATCTGGGTGTCGAACCGTCGGTGATCGATCCCACACTCGACGACGACTGATGAATCCTGTTGGGTCTGGGTGCGCGACGTGCGCTAGATGATGCCGCGCTTGATGCGACGACGCTCCCGCTCGGAGAGCCCGCCCCAGATGCCGAAACGCTCGTCATGGGCCAGCGCGTACTCGAGGCATTCGTCGCGCACCTCGCAGCCCTGGCAGATGCGCTTGGCCTCGCGCGTCGAGCCGCCCTTCTCGGGGAAGAACGCCTCCGGGTCGGTCTGCGCGCACAGGGCGCGCTCCTGCCACTGATCTTCGACGGCGTCGGGCTCATCGTCGAAGAAATCGCGATCGTTGGGCACCAAGCTCAGCTGCGGGCGCCCGTTTGTTCCTGCTGGCGTCGGTCCGGTTTGGATGTGCGGCGCACTACCCACCGATCCGAGGAGCCTGTTGTCGAACCGGACCGAATCGCCGAAATCGGCCTGCTCAAAAGCCATGTTCCCCTCCTCCAGGTCTCGTAGATCCGTTAAATATCAGCCCCACTATGAAGGTGCGGCCATCTCAATTCGAACAAGTGATCGAATCTCGGTCTGCGACACCGGAACCGGCCGGCCAACCGCGAAATGACACTGCTGTGATTACACACGGGTAGGCAGCGTCGGTCAAGCGGTGGAACAGGAATTCATATCATTCCGTGACATCAATTCGGCGCGTCGCACCATGGCGTGTCGGTCACCATCGGATCACCCTCACAGCACGGGCGGGGACACCGGGCGAACTCCGGCGCCGTCAACCGCCTACTCTCGGTCGGTGTGAAAGTCACGGTCCTGGTCGGCGGCGTCGGCGGCGCGCGCTTCCTGCTCGGGGTGCAGCACCTGCTCGGCCTGGGCCAGTTCGGCACCGGCGGCGACTCGCCCCACGAGCTCACCGCCGTGGTCAACATCGGCGATGACGCGTGGATGTTCGGCGTCCGCATCTGCCCTGACCTGGACACCTGCATGTACACCCTGGGGGGTGGCATCGACCCCGAACGCGGCTGGGGGCACCGCAACGAAACCTGGCACGCCAAGGAGGAACTCGCCGCCTACGGCGTGCAGCCGGACTGGTTCGGCCTCGGCGACCGCGATCTGGCGACCCATCTGGTGCGCACCCAGATGCTGCGGGCGGGCTATCCACTCTCGGCGGTGACCGAGGCGCTGTGCACGCGCTGGTCCCCCGGTGCGACGCTGCTGCCGGCCAGCGACGACCGCGCCGAAACCCATGTCGTGATCACCGATCCTGAGGACGGCGAGACTCGCGCGATCCACTTCCAGGAATGGTGGGTGCGGTACCGCGCCCAGGTACCCACGGACAGTTTCGCGTTCATCGGTGCCGACAAGGCGACCGCCGCACCCGGCGTCACCGAGGCGATCGAAGGAGCCGATGTGGTGCTGATCGCCCCGTCGAACCCGGTGGTGAGCGTCGGCCCGATCCTGGGGATCGGCGGCATCCGCGCCGCGCTGCGCGCGACACCCGCGCGCGTCATCGGGTACTCCCCCATCATCGCGGGAAAGCCGTTGCGCGGCATGGCTGACCGGTGCCTGTCGGTGATCGGGCTGGACAGCACCTCTCAGGCCGTCGGCGAGTACTACGGCGCGCGGTCGGCGACCGGGATCCTGGACGGGTGGCTGGTCCACGAGGGCGATGACGCCGCGCTGGACGGTGTCGACGTCCGGGCGGTGCCGCTGTTGATGACCGAGCCGGCCGTCACCGGCGAGATGGTGCGCGCCGGGATGGAGCTGGCCGGGGTGGCACCGTGAGCGACCACGGCACCTCCGCGCGCGTCGAGCTGCTCCCCGTGGCCGGGCTGCCCGAGTTCCGGCCCGGCGACGACCTGGCCGGCGCGATCGCCGCGTCCGCGCCGTGGCTGCGCGACGACGACATCGTCGTGGTCACCTCCAAGGTGCTCTCCAAGTGCGAGGGCCGCATGGTGGATGCCCCCACCGATCCCGACCTGCGGGATACGTTGCGCCGCAAACTGATCGACGGCGAGTCCGTGCGTGTGCTGGCCCGCAAGGGCCGCACGCTGATCACCGAGAACGCACTGGGCCTGGTGCAGGCCGCCGCCGGGGTGGACGGTTCCAACGTCGATGCGGGCGAACTGGCGCTGCTGCCAACCGATCCGGACGGCAGCGCGCGCCGTTTGGTGCAGGAGTTACGCAAGCGTCTCGGGGTGCGGGTGGGGGTCGTGGTCACCGACACGATGGGCCGGGCCTGGCGCACCGGTCAGACCGATGTCGCGATCGGCGCGGCCGGCCTGACGGTGCTGCACGGCTACGCCGGCGCACACGATCGGCACGGCAACGAACTGATCGTCACCGAGATCGCTGTCGCCGATGAGATCGCCGCGGCCGCCGATCTGGTCAAGGGCAAGCTGACCGCGGTGCCGGTGGCGGTGGTGCGCGGTCTGGAACTGCACGACGACGGGTCGTCGGCGCGCACCTTGGTTCGCTCCGGCGAGGAGGACCTGTTCTGGCTGGGCACCGAGGAGGCGATCGCGCTGGGGCGCTCCCAGGCGCAGTTGCTGCGCCGCTCGGTGCGCAGTTTCAGCGACGAGCCCGTCGATCCGGCGGTCGTCGAGGCCGCGGTGGCCGAGGCGCTGACCGCGCCGGCGCCGCATCACACCCGGCCGGTGCGGTTCGTGTGGGTGCAGGATGCGGCGGTACGCGCGGAGTTGCTCGACGAGATGAAGGTCCGCTGGCGCGCCGACCTGACCGGGGACGGCCGCGACGCCGGGTCGGTCGAGCGCCGGGTCAGCCGCGGCCAGATCCTCTACGACGCCCCCGAGCTGGTGATCCCGTTCATGGTCCCCGACGGGGCGCACAGCTATCCCGATGCGCGCCGCACCGAGGCCGAGCACACGATGTTCACCGTCGCGGCCGGTGCGGCGGTGCAGGGACTGCTCGTCGCGCTGGCGGTGCGGGGCGTAGGCAGCTGCTGGGTGGGGTCGACGATCTTCGCGCCGGACGTGGTGCGCGCGGCGTTGGATCTGCCCGGGGATTGGGAGCCGCTGGGCGCGGTGGCGATCGGCCATGCCGCCGACGGGCCGCCGCAGCCGCGCGAGCCGGTGCCGGTGGACGGCCTGCTGGTGTGGCGATGAGCGCTTGCGCGAAGAGCAGACTGTGCCGATGAGCCTGCACCAGTCGGCGGTCGACGTGCTGGGCGCCTGGCGCCCGGAGGATCCCGCTCAGGATTCACTGCGCCACAGCGTGCTGGCGTTCCTCGTGGCCCGGGCGGATGCCTGCCTGCGTGAGTGCGTGCCGGGGCACATCACCGCCTCGGCGTTGGTGCTCGATCACACCGGCAGCCAGGCGCTGTTGACGCTGCATCCGCGGATCGGCCGCTGGCTGCAGCTGGGCGGGCATTGCGAGCCCGAGGACGAGACCCTGATCGCGGCGGCATTGCGGGAGGCCACCGAGGAGTCCGGCATTGCCGGGCTGACCATCGCCGCGACACCTGCGGCGTTGCACGTGCATCCGGTGACGTGTTCGCTCGGGGTGCCGACTCGTCATCTCGATGTGCAGTTCGTGGTGCGCGCCCCCGAGGGCGCGCAGATCGTGTGCAGCGAGGAGTCGCTGGATCTGCGGTGGTGGCCGCTGGACGAGCTGCCGGATGACACCGACTTCGGCCTCACCCAGCTCGCCGCCGCCGC
>JAXHTL010000183.1:2640-9783 GCA_034190095.1 Actinomycetota bacterium | reverse complement strand
GGTGGTCGGTGGATCCTGTGACACCTCGGCGACGGTGGGCTGGTTCACCTCGGTGTACCCGGTGCGACTGGGCGCAGCCGAGCAGCCGGTCGACCTCGACACCGCGGCGGCCGATCCGGCCGCGGCCCGCAACCTGCTGCGCTCGGTCACCGATGAGCTTGCCGGGGTGCCCAACCGGGGTCTGGACTACGGGCTGCTGCGGTACCTGCGCGGTGATCTCGCCCAGCGAAACGAGCCGCAGGTCGAGTTCAACTACATCGGCCGTTATGACCTCAGCGGAGACCGGACGGGAGCCGACTGGTCGCTGCTGACCGACGACGTGCTCAACGCGCAGCTTCCGGTCGCCGCCGAACCACAACTGCCGCTGCGCTACGCCTTCGACGTGATCTCGGTGGTCGCCACCGCGGCCGACGGGCCCCAGTTGCGCACCAGTTGGCGCTGGAGCGACCGGTTGAGCACCGGCGACGAGGTCGCGAAGCTCACCGAGCTGTGGAGCCGGGCGGTCACGGTGCTGGGGGAGGCGCTATGACCCCGACCCTGGCCGTGATCGGCGCCGGGCCCAAGGCGGTTGCGGTGGCCGCCAAGGCCGCCGAGCTGCGGGCGATGGGTGTCGAGGTGCCCGACGTGGTGGCGATCGAACGCAGCACCGTCGGGGCGAACTGGCAGGCCGTCGGCGGCTGGACCGACGGCCAGCACCGGCTGGGCACCAGCCCGGAGAAGGACGTCGGGTTCCCCTACCGCTCCTCGCTGGTGCCGCGCCGCAACGCCGAACTCGACGAGCGGATGACCCGGCACAGCTGGCAGTCCTACCTGATCGCGTCGGCACAGTTCGCCGAGTGGGTGGACCGGGGCCGGCCCGCGCCGACCCACTGGGGCTGGAGCCGCTACCTGCGCTGGGTGGCCGACAACATCGGGATGACGGTGATCACCGGTGAGGTAGACCGCATCGATGTCGACAACGGGCGGTGGGCGGTGGGCGCCGGACAGCGCACCGTCAGCGCCGACGGGGTGATGATCACCGGACCGGGGCAGGCGCAGCGCTGCATCCTGCCGCACGACCCGCGGGTGCTCTCGATCGCCCAGTTCTGGGCGCGCGCGGCCAGTCACGAGCTCATCTCGGCCGAGCGCGTCGCGGTCATCGGCGGCGGTGAGACCGCCGCATCGATGCTCAACGAGCTGTTCCGGCACCGGGTTTCGACGATCACGGTGATCTCGCCGCAGGTCACCCTGTTCACCCGCGGGGAGAGCTTCTTCGAGAACACGCTGTTCTCCGATCCCACCGATTGGTCGAGCCTGACCATGGACGAGCGCCGGGACGCGTTCGCGCGCACCGACCGCGGGGTGTTCTCGGCGCGGGTGCAGGAGGCGCTGCTGGCCGACGACCGGATCCGGCATCTGCGTGGCCGCGTCGCGCACGCGGTGGCCCGAGACGAGCGGATCCGGTTGACGCTGAGCACCAATCGCGGCGGCGAGGCCCTGGAGACGGTGCACGGTTTCGACCTGGTGATCGACGGGTCGGGCGCCGACTCCGCCTGGTTCACCACACTGTTCACCCCGGAGACCCGCGATCTGCTGGAGCTCGGCCTGGGCGCCCCGCTGCGCGCCGATGTGCTCGAGGAGTCCATCGGCCACGACCTGGCCGTCACCGGGGTGACGCCGAAGTTGTTCCTGCCCGGGCTCGCCGGGCTCGTGCAGGGGCCCGGCTTCCCGAACCTCAGCTGCCTGGGCCTGCTGTCCGACCGGGTGCTCGGCGCCCGCTACCCCGGGTGGGCATCCGACGACACGATCAGGAGATCCGATGAGCACCAACCCGTTCGATGACGACAACGGCGCGTTCTACGTGCTGACCAACGACGAGGAGCAGTACAGCCTGTGGCCATCCTTCGTCGACGTGCCGGCGGGCTGGCGGGTCGTGTTCGGGGAGAGCACCCGGGCCGACTGCCTGGCCTACGTCGAACAGACCTGGACCGACATGCGTCCCCGCAGCCTGCGGGAGGCGATGTCGGACTAGCGCGGGCCTAACAGCACCCCTGATGCACTGCACGGGTGGCCGTCACGCGGTCACCGGTGAAGAGAAAGGTGAGTCAGTGAGCTCCAGATTCGTTTCCAGCCTGTTCGTCGTGGCGAGCGCGGTGTGCGCCGTGCCGGTGCTGGCGCCCGCGGTGGCGTCCGCGCAGCCGGGCACCGGCCCGTTGATCCACACCACGTGCAGCTACGAGCAGCTGTATGCCGCCATCCGGGCCGAGGCGCCGAACGCCGCGGCCGAACTCGACCAGCGGCCGGCCGCGCAGCAGAAGCTGCGGGATGTGGCGGCGATGTCGGTCGATGAGCGCCAGCAGAAGCTCTCTCAGGCGCTGGCCGACAACCCGCACTGGCAGGCCGCCATCGACGAGAAGTGGGACACCCCCCAGGGTCAGGAGAAGCGCGCGACGTTGGCGCGCATCGCCGAGGTCTGCCACGGCTACTGATGCAGCGGCAGCGTGACGGACACGGTGAGCCCGCCCCCGGGGCGGGCCACCGCGTGCGCGCTGCCGCCGTGGGCGGTGGCCACCGATGCCACGATGGACAGTCCGAGCCCCGCGCCGCGGCCCGGCATCGCCACATCGGTGACCCGCTCCGCGCCGGCCGCCCGCCGGAACGGCTGGAACAGCACCGGGATGTCGAGATCGGACACCACCGGACCGGTGTTCTGCACGGTCAGGGTGGCCGCCGCGGCATCGGCCGACACCGCCACCCGGATCCACCCGCCCGCGGTGACGTTGTAGCGCAACGCATTGTCGATGAGGTTCGCCGCGGCGCGTTCGAGCAGCGCGGGATCGCCGAGCACCTGGGCCGGCGACAGGTCGGTGTGCACCGCGATGCCGGCCCGGGCGGCCACGGCGGCGCCGGTGGCCACCGCGCGCTCGGCGACCTCGGCCAGGTCGACCACCGAGTGTTCCTGCAGGCGCTGATCGCTGCTGGCCAGTACCAGTAGTCCGTCGATGAGGCGCTCGTTGCGCCGGTTGACGTCCAGCAGCGTCGCCCCGAGCCGGCGGGTCGCCTCCGGGGTGTCCGGGTCCTCCAGCGCGACCTCGATCAACGTCCGGTTGATGGCCAGCGGCGTGCGCAACTCATGCGAGGCGTTGGCGACGAACCGGCGCTGTCCGTCGAACGCGCGGTCGAGGCGCTCGAGCATCGCGTCGAAGGTGTCGGCCAGCTCCTTGATCTCGTCGTCGGGTCCGCGTAACCCGATGCGTTCGTGCAGGTTACGTTCGGCGACCCGGCGGGCGGTGGCGGTGACGTCCTGCAGCGGGGCGAGCGCCCGCCCGGCCATCAGCCAGCCGATGCCGCCGGCGGCGACACCGACGGCGCCCAGCGACACCAGCGACCAGATCAGCAAACCGCGCGCGGTGTCCTGGCGCTCCCGCTCGGCGGCGGTGGTGATGACGTCGAACATCGTGTCGAGCACGGGCGTGTTGCGCACCCCGCGTTCGTCGAGGAACTGTTTGACCACCGCCTCGGCCCGGGCCGGCCGATCCTGCAGCGAATGCTGCAGGAACCCGAACATCAGGCCGATCAGTACCGCGCCGGCGACGAAGAACGCGCCGGCGTAGAGCACCGTCAGCCGCAGCCGGATCGTGGACCGTCGCTTCATCGGATGAAATAGCCGACGCCGGCCTCGGTTTCGATCACCGGGGGATCGCCGAGTTTGCGGCGCAGCATCATGATCGTGTAGCGCACCACCCCGGTGAACGGGTCGATGTGTTCGTCCCAGGCCTTCTCCAGCAGCTGCTCGGCGGAGACCACACCACCCTGGGCGGCCAGCAGTTCGGCCAGAACCGCGAACTCCTTGCGCGAGACGGTCACCGGAACGCCGTTGCGGGTCACGATCCGGCGGTAGGGGTCGACGGCGACGCCGCGCCGCTGCAGCACCGGTGGGATCGCCGGCCGGGCCCGCCGGGCCAGCGCCTGCACCCGGGCCACCAGTTCGGCGAAGGCGAACGGCTTGGTCAGGTAGTCGTCGGCGCCCATCCGCAACCCATCGACCCGGTCGTCCACCGCCGTGGCGGCGGTCAACATGAGCACCCGGACGTCGTGGTCTCCGGCGGTCAGCTCGGCGCACACCTGATCGCCGGAGACCGTCGGCAGATCGCGGTCGAGCACGATGACGTCGTAGCTGTTGACCGCGGCGCGCTCGAGCGCGCTCGCACCGTCGTAGACGACGTCGACGGCCATCGCGTGCCTGCGCAGCCCGGTGGCCACGGTGTCGGCCAGCAGTTGTTCGTCCTCGACCACCAGTACCCGCATGGCTCCATCGTGCCCGGCGTTCGTGTTTGCCCAGTGTGAGGAACCGCGGTCAGCGCGCCGGCGGCATATCCATGTCGAACACCCGGGCGTGCAGCACGGTGCGGTTGCGCAGCGCCGCGCGCACCGCGCGGTGCAGACCGTCCTCGAGGTAGACGTTGCCGCGCCACCGGACCGCGTGCGGGAACAGGTCGCCGTAGAACGTCGAGTCCTCGGAGAGCAGCCGGTCCAGCGCCAGCACGGTGGTCGTCATCACCAACTCGTCGAGCCGGATCTGGCGGGGCGGGATCTGCGCCCACTGCCGATGGGTCAGGCCGTGCTCCGGATAGGGCCTGCCGTCGCGGACTCCCTTGAAGATCATCGCCGTGCCTTCTTTGCCCAGTGCCCCCGCGGTATCTGTGCTGATCTGCCACATTAACCCGGCCGGCCCCGCCGCGTGGGTCGCTCGGTCGGTGCCCGGGCGGGCCGTCACCGTAAAATGAACGGGATCGGGCCGAGTCAGGAGAGGTGGGTGAACAGTGGGCAGCGCCGATGACCGCCGTTTCGAGGTGCTCCGTGCAATCGTCGCCGACTTCGTCGCGACCAAGGAGCCCATCGGCTCCAAGTCGCTGGTCGAGCGGCACAATCTCGGGGTTTCCAGCGCGACCGTGCGCAACGACATGGCCGTCCTGGAAGCCGAGGGTTACATCGCCCAACCACACACCAGCTCCGGCCGGGTGCCCACCGAGAAGGGCTACCGCGAATTCGTCGACCGGCTCGACGACGTCAAGCCGATGTCGGGTGCCGAACGCCGCGCCATCCTGAACTTCCTGGAATCCGGTGTCGACCTCGACGACGTGCTGCGCCGCGCGGTGCGGCTGCTGGCACAACTGACCCGGCAGGTGGCGGTGGTGCAGTACCCGACCCTGTCCACCTCGACGGTGCGCCGGCTGGAGGTGGTGGGACTGAGCCCGGCGCGGTTGCTGCTGGTCGTGATCACCGATTCGGGCCGGGTCGACCAGCGCATCGTCGAACTCGGCGACGCGATCGACGAGGTGCAGCTGACCCAGCTGCGTGACCTGCTCGGTCAGGCGCTGGAGGGCAAGCCGCTGGCCGCCGCGTCGATCGCGGTGTCGGATCTGGCCTCGCACCTCAACGGCAGCGGTGGGCTGGCCGACGCGGTCGGCAGGTCGGCCACGGTGCTGGTGGAAACCCTGGTCGAGCACAGCGAGGAGCGGCTGATGCTCGGCGGCACCGCCAACCTGACGCGGAACACCGCCGACTTCGGCGGGTCGCTACGCTCGGTACTCGAAGCACTCGAAGAACAGGTCGTGGTGCTGCGGCTGCTGGCCAAGCAGCAGGAGGCCGGCAAGGTCACCGTGCGCATCGGGCACGAGACCGAGGCCGAGCAGATGGCCGGCACGTCGGTCATCAGCACGGCCTACGGTAGTTCGGGCAAGGTGTTCGGCGGCATGGGTGTGTTGGGTCCCACACGGATGGACTATCCGGGAACCATCGCCAACGTCGCCGCTGTTGCTCTCTATATTGGCGAAGTCTTAGGTAACCGCTGATCCGTCGGGTTCTCGACGGATCAGGGGGTGGGAAAGGTACAGCGTGGCACGCGATTATTACGGGCTGCTCGGAGTGAGCCAGGGCGCGAGTGACTCAGAGATCAAGCGCGCCTACCGCAAGCTCGCCCGCGAACTGCACCCCGACGTGAATCCCGACGAGGGGGCACAGGCGCGCTTCCAGGAGATCAGCGCCGCCTACGAGGTGCTCAGCGATCCGGAGAAGCGGCGCATCGTCGACATGGGCGGTGATCCGCTGGAGTCGGCGGCCGCCGGCCCGGGCGGTGGCGGCTTCGGCGGCTTCGGCGGCCTGGGCGATGTGTTCGAGGCCTTCTTCGGCGGCGGCACCGCCGGGCGCGGCCCGGTCGGGCGGGTGCGGCCCGGCTCGGACTCGCTGCTGCGGATGCGGCTGACCCTCGACGAATGCGCGACCGGGGTGGCCAAGCAGGTCACCGTCGACACCGCGGTGTTGTGCGACCTGTGCCAGGGCAAGGGCACCAACGGCAACTCCACGCCGGTCCCGTGCGACACCTGCGGTGGGCGCGGCGAGATCCAGACCGTGCAACGGTCCCTGCTCGGGCAGGTCATGACGTCGCGGCCGTGTCCGGTCTGCGGCGGAGTCGGCGAGGTCATCCCCGACCCGTGCAACCGCTGCGCCGGAGACGGCCGGGTCCGGGCACGCCGCGAGATCAGCGTCAAGATCCCGGCCGGGGTGGGCGACGGGATGCGGGTGCGGCTGGCCGCTCAGGGCGAGGTCGGCCCCGGCGGCGGTCCCGCGGGCGACCTGTACGTCGAGGTCCACGAAACCCCGCACGACGTGTTCGTGCGCGACGGCGACGACCTGCACTGCACCATCTCGGTGCCGATGGTCGACGCCGCGCTGGGCACCACGGTGACGGTGGAGGCGATCCTGGACGGTCCGGTCGAGATCACCGTCGCCGCCGGCACCCAACCCGGGTCGGTCAGCACGCTGCGCGGCCGCGGCATGCCGCACCTGCGCTCCGGGGTGCGCGGCGACCTGCACGCCCACATCGACGTGGTCGTGCCGTCGCGGCTCGACCACGAGGACATCGAGTTGCTGCGGGCGCTGCAGGAGCGCAGCCGCGACACCGCCGAGGTGCGCTCGGCCAAGGCCAACAACTCCCCGAACGGGGGCGGCGGCCTGTTCTCCCGGTTGCGCGAGACGTTCACCGGCCGCTGATCGCGTGCGGTCGCTCTTCTACGTCGACGCGCTCCCCGAGGCCGGTGACCTCGTGCACGTCGACGGCGACGAGGGCTTCCACGCCGCCAACGTCCGCCGCATCCGGCCCGG
>JAXHTL010000183.1:0-2540 GCA_034190095.1 Actinomycetota bacterium | reverse complement strand
GCCGACCCGCTGCCGACCTACTCCGGAAACATCACCGAAGACTCCGACACGTCCGACCCGAAGATCGTGCGCTACGAGGTCTGGGGGGAACCGGGCGCCTACGCCGACATCAACTACGTCGACGCCGAGGGCGACCCCAACCAGATCGTCGGCGCCCCCCTGCCGTGGTCGATCGACGTCGAAACCGACTCCCCGGCGATGTCGGGCAACATCGTGGCGCAGGGCAACGGTGACTTCATCGGGTGCCGGATCACCGCGGACGGCGAAGTCAAGGACGAACGCACCATCACCAACGTCAGCGCCTACATCTACTGCTTCACCAAGGCGGCGTGATGAACGCCGCCGGCAACCGCAGCGAGGTGCTGCGCCGACCGAGGTTCCTCGCGCGGTGGATCCGACGCCTGGCGATCCCCATCATCCTGGGCTGGACGTTGCTGCTCGTCGCGCTCAACGTGCTGGTGCCCCAACTGGAGGTCGTCGCCGCGGAGCACTCGGTCTCGATGAGCCCGAGCAATGCGCCGTCGATGCAGGCGATGTCCGACATGGGCCGGCTGTTCGAGGAGTCCGAATCGGACTCGATCGCGTTGATCGTGCTGGAGAGCGAGAACTCACAACCCCTCGGTGACGACGCGCACGCCTACTACGAGAGCCTCATCGCCAGCCTGCAGAACGCCGACGAGCACGTCCGCACCATCCAGGACATGTGGGGCGACCCGCTGACCGAGGCCGCGGCGCAGAGCTCCGACGGTCGGGCGGCCTACGCGACACTGAACCTCGCCGGCAACCTGGGGGAGGCCGAGTCCAACGAGGCCGTCGCGGCGGTGCGCGACATCGTCGCCGATTCACCGCCGCCGCCCGGGGTGCGGGTGCACGTCACCGGGCCGGCGCCGATGACCGCCGACGTCAACATCGCCGGCGAGCGCAGCATGGCGCTGGTACTGCTGGTCACCTTCTGCGTGATCATCGTGCTGCTGCTGTTCTTCTACCGCTCGATCTCGACGGTGCTGCTGCTGCTGGCGGTGGTCCTCGTCCAGCTGGGGCTGGCACGAAGCGTCGTCGCGGCGCTGGCCCACTACGAGCTCATCGGCCTGTCCACCTACGCGACCAATCTGCTGATCTCGCTGGCCGTGGCGGCGGGCACCGACTACGCGATCTTCCTGGTCGGCCGCTACCAGGAAGCCCGAACCGCCGGCGCCACCCACGAAGAGGCCTACTACGAGATGTTCCACGGCACGGCGCCCGTCGTGCTGGGTTCGGGCCTGACCATCGCCGGCGCGATGTTCTGCCTGTCGTTCACACGCATGCCCTACTTCCAGAGCATGGGTGTGCCCTGCGGCGTGGGCACGCTGGCCGGGATGGCCGTCGCACTCACCCTCGGGCCGGCGATCGTGACCGTGGGCAGCCGGTTCAACCTGCTCGAACCCAAGCGGGCCATGCGGATCCGCGCCTGGCGCCGGGTCGGCACCATGGTGGTCCGCTGGCCCGGTCCCATCCTGGTCGCGTCGCTGGCACTGTCGTTCATCGGATTGGCTGCGTTGCCGGGCTATCAGACCAGCTACGACGACACCCGCTATGTTCCGGACTCCATTCCGGCCAACGCCGGCCTGCAGGCCGCGACCGAACACTTCTCGCTGTCCCGGATGAGCCCGGAGATCCTGCTCGTCGAGGCTGACCACGACCTGCGTAACCCGACCGACTTCCTGGTGTTGGACCGCCTCGCCAAGCGGGTCTTCGGCGTCGAGGGTGTCTCACGGGTGCAGGCACCGACCCGTCCGGACGGCACACCGATCGAGAACACCTCGATCCCGTTCCTGATCAGCATGCAGGGCGTCGGCCAGCAGCAGAACATGAAGCTGATGCAGGACCGGATGGCGGACATGCGCAGCCAGGCCGACGAGCTGGCCCGCACGATCGGCACGATGCGCACCATGTACGGCCTGATGACGCAGTTGTCGAACGTCACCACGGTGATGATCGACGACTTCAACGACATGCAGCAGACCGTGCACCAGATCCGCGACATGATCGCCAACTTCGATGACCAGTTCCGCCCGATCCGGAACTACTTCTACTGGGAACCGCACTGCTACAACATCCCGATGTGCTGGACTTTCCGGTCGCTGTTCGACTCGATGGACGGCATCAGCACCATGACCGACTCGTTCGACAAGGCGCTGGTCAACATGGACACGATGCGCTCGCTGCTACCGCAGATGCTCGCCACGTTCCCGCCGATGATCGAGACCATGGAGAGCATGCGTCACATGATGCTGACCACCTACGCCACCATGGGCGGGTTCTACGACCAGATGGACGAGATGAGCGAGAACTCCACCGAGATGGGGAAGGCGTTCGACGCGGCCAACAACGACGACTCCTTCTACCTGCCGCCGGAGGTGTTCGAGAACAAGGACTTCCAACAGGCGATGGAGAGCTTCTTCTCGCCCGACGGCAAGACCGTGCGGATGTTGGTCTCCCACCGCGGCGATCCGACCGATCCCGCGGCGCTGGCGCGGGTCGAGCCGATCAAGATCGCCGCG
>JAXHTL010000182.1:0-9882 GCA_034190095.1 Actinomycetota bacterium | reverse complement strand
CCGCAGCGTACGCCGGCACCTGCCACAGTCGCCGCCGGCACCGCACGCCTCGGCGATCTCCTTGGAGGTGCGCGCCCCCTTGGCGACGACTTCGTTGACCACGTGGCTGGTGGTTCCGGTGCACAGACAGACGAACATGGCTAGCCGACCTGCTCGTCGACGCTCATCAGGTGGGCGAACCGGCCCACGAAGCGGGTGGGGTAGGCGCCCATGCCCGCATGGCTCATCCATTCGGCCGCCGCGTCGGGATGCTCGATCCACTGACGCGCGGATTGCTCGTTCTCGATCTCCTGGAGGATCAACACCTCCTGGCCGTCGTCGAGTGCGCGGTACACCCAGATCTTGCGTACGCCGCCCTGCTTGAACCGCTCGAGACCGTCGTGGATCTTGACCATCAGCTGAGAGACGTCGTCGACCGAGGACATCACCCCGACCACGACGCGCCCGACATGGCGTTGCGAGCTGGGACCGTAGAGATCGATCTTCTCGACGACCTCCCCGCCGAAGATCGGCGGAATATCGTCGGCACCGGAAATATTGAACCATTCGAATATCGCCGGTGAACGTAACAATTCCCGAATGGAGGTGGCATGCCGGATCCCGATGGTCACCAATATCCGACGAGGCTCCCAGATCGATTCGTACACGACCACGTGATGGGCCTCGATCCCGGCCAGACCGTCTCGGTGCTTTTCCAGCCACTCCCACATGCGGTCGAGATCGTCGACGCGGAAATCACAGGCCAGAATGAACGAGTGCAGATCGTACTCATTCATTGGTGATCCTTACCTGCCTGTGCCGCCATCGAACAGTTAGCCGAGTCTAACCTTACTTAGCTTAGCCAGTCCAGAGCACCCCGCTGATCTGCGCGGCGAACCGGCCCTCGAGGTGACCCAGCTCGTGAAAACATGCGCTCCACACCGGCAATGGTGCGCCCTTGGCGGCTGTTGTGCACTAGATTGAAGAGGCTCGCACACAACCGGTGCAGATAGCGCACGCGGACAGCCCACGACGTGTTTTAGGAGCGGTCATGCAAGGCGATCCCGATGTTCTGAAATTGCTCAACGAGCAATTGACGAGCGAATTGACGGCGATCAACCAGTACTTCCTGCATTCAAAAATGCAGGAGAATTGGGGCTTCACCGAATTGGCTGCGCATACGCGCAAGGAATCATTCGAAGAAATGGTTCACGCCGAAGAGGTCACTGATCGAATTCTCATTCTCGACGGGCTGCCCAACTATCAGCGGCTGTTCTCGCTGCGCGTCGGACAGACGCTGCGCGAGCAGTTCGAGGCCGACCTCGCGATCGAGTACGAGGTCGTCGCCCGGCTGAAGCCGGGCATCGTGATGTGCCGCGAGAAGGGTGACGCGACCTCGGCGAATCTGTTCGAGAAGATCCTGGCCGACGAGGAACTGCACATCGACTACCTCGAGACCCAGCTGGAACTGATGGGCAAGATGGGCGACGAGCTCTACATGGCCCAGTGCGTGTCCCGGCCACCCCAGTAACGGTTCGGCACCACCGGCACCGGCTACCCCTGCCCCGCGCGGCGCGGTAACTTCCATAGAACATCTAACGATGTAGGAGGGGAGTTCTCCGCGCGCGCAGGAAAGGCAGGTATGGCAGCCACCACCGCGACCGGCGCCCCACCCACCGAGCAGGCTGGGGTCAACCCTCAGCGGCGCACCATCATCTTCGTCGCGGTGGTGCTGGGCATGTTCCTGGCCGCGCTCGACCAGACCATCGTCGCCACGGCGCTGCCCACGGTGGTGGCCGACCTCGGCGGAGCCGGACACCAGGCCTGGGTGGTCACCAGCTACCTGCTGGCGTCCACCATCGTCACGGCGATCGCCGGCAAACTCGGCGACCTGTTCGGCCGCAAGACGGTGTTCGCAGCCGCACTCGTGTTCTTCCTCATCGGCTCGGTGCTGTGCGGGATCGCGCACTCGATGACCATGCTGGTCGCCGCGCGGGCGGTCCAGGGCATCGGCGGCGGCGCGATCATGGTCACCGCGATGGCACTGATCGGGGAGGTCATCCCGCTCCGTGAGCGTGGCCGCTATCAGGGCGCGCTCGGTGCGGTGTTCGGGGTCACCACCGTGGCCGGTCCGCTGCTCGGTGGTTACTTCACCGACCACCTGAGCTGGCGCTGGGCGTTCTGGATCAATGTGCCGATCTCGGTGATCGTGTTCATCGTCGCGCTCACCGCGATCCCCGCGCTGAGCCGGCGCGACCGCCCCGTGATCGACTATCCGGGCATCGTGCTGATCGCGCTGGGCGCCTCGGGCCTGACCCTGGCGACCAGTTGGGGCGGCAGCACCTACCCGTGGGGCTCGCCGGTGATCATCGGTCTGTTCGCCGGCTCGGTCGTCGCGCTGGCGCTGTTCGTCTGGGCCGAATTGCGCGCCGCCGAACCCGTGCTGCCGATCCGGCTGTTCGCCGACCCGGTCTTCACCGTGTGCTGCGTACTGGCCTTCATCGTCGGTTTCGCGATGCTCGGCGCGCTGACCTTTCTTCCCACGTTCATGCAGTTCGTCGATGGCGTGTCGGCGACCGAGTCGGGCCTGCGCACCCTGCCCATGGTCGGTGGGCTGCTGCTGACCTCGATGGGCAGCGGCATGCTGGTGAGCAGGACCGGGCGCTACAAGATCTTCCCGGTCACCGGAACCGCGGTGATGGTGCTCGGCTTCGCGCTGCTGTCGCAGATGACAGCCGCCACGCCGGTCTGGCAGCAGAGCCTCTACCTGTTCGTGCTCGGCACCGGCATCGGCATGTGCATGCAGGTGCTGGTACTCATCGTGCAGAGCACCGCCGATTTCGCCGATCTCGGGGTGGCCACCTCCGGGGTCACGTTCTTCCGCACCATCGGAAGCTCCTTCGGGGCGGCGATCTTCGGCTCGTTGTTCGCCAATTTCCTGGACGCCCGTATCGAGGGGGCGCTGGCCGCCTCGGGGGCTCCGCCGGAAGCCGCCCAGTCACCGCAGTTCCTGCACCGGCTTTCACCCGAGGTGGCGGCCCCGGTCGTCGAGGCCTACTCCGACTCGCTGGGCCTGGTCTTCCTGTGTGCCGCCCCGGTGGCACTGCTCGGGTTCCTGGTCGCGCTGCGGCTCAAGGAGGTACCGCTGCAGGACGTCGGCTCCGGCGCCGCCGTCGACCTCGGCGAGGGGTTCGGCATGCCGCAGACCGAGACGCCGGAGGAGATCCTTGAGACGGCGGTGGGCCGGTTGGTGCGCCATTCGCCCGACATCCGGCTGCGCAGCATCGCCGGCCGGCACGGCTGTGAACCCGATGTCGCGCTGCTGTGGGGGCTGATCCAGATCTACCGGCAGAGCCAGGTGTTCGGGTCGGCCACCCTCACGGCGATGGCCGAGCGGCTCCGGATGCCGCCCGAAGTCTTGGAGCCGACCTTCACCCGACTGGTCGATGCCGGCTACGCACTGCGCACCGGCGACCGGGTGTGGTTGACACAGGCGGGCGCCCATCAGGTCGACGCGGCGACCGCCGCGCTGGTCGGCCGGATCATCGAGAAGTTGGAGTACTCGGCGGCGTTCGAGGGCCGGCCCGACCGCGCCGACGTCGAGGCGGCCCTGGAGCGCATCGCTGCCCGCCTTCTGGTGCAACGCGAATGGGATGATCGCGGCGAGGTCACCCGGAGCGCCACGACGACGGGATGACCCGGCGTAGCATGCGGCCATGAGCCGAATCGGAGATTTCGCCGACGACGACGTGACCGGCTTCGCCGTGAGATCACCGGAACTCGGGGCCGCGATGGCGGACTTCAGCCAGGCCGTCTATGCGAAAGGCAGGCTGCCGCTACGGGTACGGGAGGCTGCCAGGATCGTGATCGCCCACGCCAACGAATGCGTGGTGTGCCAGAACACCCGCGATGGCGCCGGTGCCGCTGACGGAGTAGACGAAGATCTCTACGAGCACGCCGGCGAATGGCGCACCTGGCCCGGTTACAGCGACGCCGAGCGGGTCGCGATGGAGTTCGCGCACCGGTTCGCCACCGATCACGTCGGTCTGCGTGACGACGAGGACTTCTGGCAGCGCGCCGCCGAGCACTTCGACGACGAACTGCTGACCGATCTGGCGATCTCCTGCGCGATGTGGGTGGGCATGGGACGCATGCTGCGCACCCTCGACATCGGGCAATCCTGCAGGATCACCCTCTAGATTTGCCCGGCCAGACCGCACGGCGGCTGGTATGAATGGCTGACATGGCAGCCAAACCGCTCGCCGCCGCGGCCATCGCTCAGCTCGAGTCCGACGGGGTCGCCACCCTGATCGGCACCGTGGTGAACCCGGCGGGTCTGACCCACGCCAAAACGGTCCCGCTGCGCCGGATGAGCTCCTTCGCCGAGCCCGGGCTGGGCGCCAGCCCGGTCTGGCACGTATTCGCCATCGACCAGACCGGCATCGTGTTCGGCGAGTCCACCGGCGTGGTCGGCGACCAGCGAGTCCGCATCGACCTCGGCGCACTGCGCATTCTCGGTAACGGATTCGCCTGGGCGCCAGGGTCGTTCTTCGACCAGTCCGGCTCTCCCGATCCCTACTGCACTCGCGGTGCGCTGGCCAAGGTGACCGACCGCCTGGCCGGTGCCGGATACAGCGCCATGGTCGGCCATGAGGTCGAGTTCGTGCTGGTGGATCCGGACGGCGCGCGCCTGCCCGCCCACATGTGGGCGCAGTACGGCCTGGCGGGAGTGCTGGAGTTCGAGGGCTTCGTCCGCGACGTCACCGCCGATGCCACGGGTTCGGGCGTCGCGATCGATCAGTTCCACCCCGAGTACGGCGCCAACCAGTTCGAGATCTCACTGGCGCCGCTGCCGCCGGTGCAGGCCGCCGATCAGTTGACGCTGATGCGGATCATCATCGGCCGGGTGGCCCGCAGATACGGTATGCGCGTGAGTCTCTCACCGGTTCCGTTCGCCGGTTCGGTGGGTTCTGGAGCCCATCAGCACTTCTCGCTGACCCGCGACGAGGAACCGGTCTTCTCCGGCGGTGACGGACCCGGGGGAATGACCGACGCGGGAGCTTCGGCGGTCGCCGGCTTGCTCGCCGGACTGGCCGACGCGCAGGGCGTATTGTGCGGTTCGGTGCTGTCCGGCCTGCGCATGCAGCCCGGCAGTTGGGCGGGTGCGAACCTGTGCTGGGGGACCGAGAACCGGGAGGCGGCGGTGCGTTTCCTGCCCGCCGGCTCGGCGAACCCGTACGGCGCCAACGTCGAGGTCAAGGTCATCGACCCGTCGGCCAACCCGTATCTCGCGTCGGCCGCGATCCTGGGACTCGCCCTCGACGGGATCGAGCGAGGGCTCAGCGCACCACCGGAGATCGCCGTCGATCCGTCTTCGCTCAGCGAAGCCCAACGGGCCGAGACACAGCTGGCACTGCTGCGCACCGACCAGTCCGGCGTGCTGGACGCGCTGGACCGGTCAGCGCTGATGCGGGGGATTCTCGGTGATGCGGTCGTCGATGCGGTCGTCGCGGTCCGCCGCTACGAGCATGACAACTACGCCGATCTGAGTCCCGAAGCCCTCGCCGACAAGTTCCGGCTGGCCTGGAGCGTCTGAGTGTCGGCACTGCACGAGCACCTCGGCGCCGTGCACCTGATCGACCACCACGTGCACGGATGCTGGCTGACGCCCGGCGACCGGACGAGGTTCGACAACGCGCTGAACGAGGCCAACACCGAGCCCCTCGCGCCGTTCGACTCGGCCTTCGACACCCAGCTCGGCTTCGCCGTGCGCGCACACTGCTCCACCGCGCTCGGGTTGGCGCGGCACGCCGACGCCGAATCCTATTGGGCGCAGCGCACCAGCGTGTCGGAGACCGAACTGGCACAGAGCTTCCTGGCAGCGGCCGGCGTCTCCGACTGGCTGGTCGACACCGGGTTCGCCGCGGGCGTGGCCACCATCGACGAGTTGGCCGCGTTGTCCGTCGGTCGCGTGCACGAGGTCGTGCGCCTGGAGTCGGTGGCCGAGCAGGCCGCTGCCCGGTCCGGCGACTATTCCGACGCGTTCGACGAGATTCTGTGGCGGCGGGCCGGTACAGCGGTGGCCACCAAATCGGTGCTGGCCTATCGCGGCGGCTTCATCGGCGACCTGTCCGATCCTGCACCATCCGAGGTCGCCGAGGCCGCAGCCCGCTGGCGTGCGTCCGGCGGCACCCGGTTGCGTGACCGGGTCCTGCTGCGCTTCGGGCTTCATCGGGCCCTTCGGCTGGGCAAGCCGCTGCAGTTCCACACCGGGTTCGGCGACCGTGACGCCGACCTGCATGCGGCCAATCCGATTCATCTGCTGGACTTCCTGCGCGTCAGCGGCGACACCCCGGTGCTGCTGCTGCACTGCTACCCCTACGAGCGGGAGGCCGGCTACCTGGCGCAGGCGTTCAACAACGTCTACCTCGACGGCGGCCTGGCCATCAACCATCTGGGCGCGCGTTCGGCGGCATTCGTCGGCCGCCTGCTCGAGATGGCGCCGTTTCGCAAGATCCTGTACTCCTCGGACGGCTTCGGGCCCGCCGAACTGCACTACCTGGGCGCGCGGCTGTGGCGCAGTGGGATGGCCACCGCACTTCAGCGCTTCATCGACGCCGGTGACTGGAGCGCGGCCGACGCGCTGCGGGTCGTAGACCTGATCGGGCACGAGAATGCCAGGCGGGTCTATCAACTCGACTAGCTGAGCCGGGTTCGGCGCAACGCGACGAACGAATCAGCGGACCCCGCGGATCAGCCGGCCCGGGCGCTGCCCGGTGTCCACTCCATGACGCCGGGTCACGACCCCGCTGACCACCGTGGCGTCGTAACCCGAGGCCCCCTGCACCAACCGGCGTCCACCGGCGGGAAGGTCATAGACCATGCGGGGGACACCGAGCCGCAGCGCGTCCATGTCGATGACGTTGACATCGGCCTTCTTTCCCACCGCGAGCACGCCGCGGTCGGTCAGGCCGTAGAGCGTGGCGGTGTCCAGGGTCTGCTTGCGCACCACGTACTCGAGCGAGAACTTGGGTCCGCGATGCCGGTCGCGGGCCCAGTGGGTGAGCAGGAACGTGGGGTAGGAGGCATCGCAGATCAGGCCGCAGTGCGCGCCGCCGTCGGACAGACCCGACACCGCGGCCGGGTGGGTCATCATCTCGTAGATGGCGTCGTGGTTGCCGTCGGCGTAGTTGAAGAACGGCAGCATCAGCATCGCGGTGCCGTCGCCCTCGAGCATCAGGTCGTACATCGCCGCCAGCGGTTCCTCGCCGCGGGATTCGGCGATCGCGGCGACCGTCTGGTCCGGCGTGGGTTCGTAGTCGGGCGGATCGCCGATCGGGAAGATCCGGTCGACACTGTGCTGGACCAGTGCGAACAAGCCGTCGAACATCGGCACCGGCTGCGGTGGCAGATCGGTCTCGGACAGGATCGCGGCTCGCACCGCCGGATCGGCGAGCCGAGCAGCGAGCTCCTGCTGTCCGAGATCGGCCTTGAGCTTGCGGTAGGTGGGGCGATGGGTGAAGGCGTGGTAGCCCGGGAAACCGAACAGCATGCCGAACGGGCGGGCGGCGAACTGCGCGTACACCTCGATCCCGTTCTCCAGCGCCTTTCCGGCCCGTTCGAGTTGGCGGCGCCACAGGTCCGGTGCGCCGCCGGTCTGGATCATGGTGAACGACACCGGTCGTTCGATCTCGGCACCCAGCTTGGTCATCCAGTCCAGCTCGCGCATGGTGGCCTCGGCCGGGCTCTCACCGGCGGTGCCCTGCGGTGACACCTCGAAGACGGCACGGCCGCCGGCGGCCATGGCCCGACCCAGCCCGAACAGCTCGGCCTCGGCGGCATAGGTTCCCGGCACCGGTTCGCCGTCGATCGCGCGGTGGGCCTCAGTGCGCGAGGTGGAGAAACCCAGCGCTCCGGCCTCGATGGCCTCCTGCACGATTCGCGACATCGCGGCGATGTCGTCGGCGGTGGCTTCCTCGTTGCGGGCCCCGCGTTCGCCCATCGCGTAGCCACGGACCGCGCCGTGGGCGATCTGTGTTCCGTAATCGACCGCCAGGGAACGTTTCTCGATCGCATCGAGATACTCGGAGAAGCTCTCCCACTGCCAGCTGATTCCTTCGGCCAGTGCCGAGCCCGGGATGTCCTCCACACCCTCCATCAGCTCGATCAGCCACTGCTCGCGGCCCGGGCGAACCGGCGCGAAACCGACGCCGCAGTTGCCGCTGACGACGGTGGTGACGCCGTGCAGGCTGGAGGGCTCCAGGGTCTCGTCCCAGCTGACCTGGCCGTCGTAGTGGGTGTGCATGTCGACGAACCCCGGCGCCACGATCCGGCCGGTCGCGTCGATCTCCTGTGCCGCCTCGGTCGACAGGCCGTCGGCGTCGCCCCCGTGGCCGTTGCGCCTGCGCACCTCCACGATGCGGCCGTCCTTGACGCCGATGTCGGCCGCGTACCGTTGCGCCCCGGTGCCATCGACGACCGTGCCTCCGGTGATCTTCAAATCCAGCATCGTGTGCTCCTCACACCAGTCCGGTCGCGTCGAACACCCACGACATGTCAGCGTTCGCGAAATCCGACATCCACGTCGGCGGGGCGTTGTCGGCCAGTGCACCCATGTCCCAGTAGTCCTTCCACAGCGTGATCAACCCGTCCTGCACACGGTGCACCGAGACGAACTGCAGGACTGCGGATTCACCGGTGGCCCAGTGCCACTCCTCGTGGTGCTCGTACATGACGTCGACTCCGTTGCCGACCATCAACCCGGTGAAGTTCTCGTACGACGCCAGCGGTTCGATCCCGATCTTGAGGCGCTTGACGATGTCCTCGGGCCCCCGGGCCGCCGCGGCCGGACCGACCGGCACGTCGAGGTAGATGCAATCCGGTGCGAGGAAGGTCTTGAGCGCCTCCCAGTCCCGCGCCGAGAGGGCCTCCCACATGCGGCGCACCACGGTTTCGACGTCGGTGCCGGCGCGGCTGTCGTGCGTCTGGTCAACCGGCATGGGCCAGTGCCCCCTTCTGTGTCGACGGCGCCGGCGCCCGATGGGCCGCGCGCAGGAACCTGCCGGTGCGTTCGGTGCCGACCACCGAGGTCAGCGCACCGTCGAGGAAGACGGCCCGGCCGCCGACGAGCACCGCGCAGACGGTGTCGTCGTTGCGGTTGACCATCCGGGACAGCCCGCCGTACTCGGCGACCGAGGCCTCGGCGTACTCGTCGAGGGTCTCGTCCAGCCGCTGCGGGTCCACGATGACGACGTCGGCGCGATCGCCGATGCGCAGATGGCCGGCGTCGATGCGGTACCAGTCGGCCAGATCTCCGGTCAGCCGGTGCACCGCCTGCTCGACCGTCATGAACGGATCCCCGGCACGCTCGGCGTCACGGACGTGCCGCAGCAGGCGCAACCCCATGTTGTAGAAGGCCATGTTGCGCAGATGGGCGCCGGCGTCGGAAAAGCCCATCTGGATCCCCGGGTCGGCGGCCAGCTTCCTGAGCACCTCCGGTCGGTGGTTGGAGATGGTGGTGCGCCAACGCAGCTCGCGACCGTGCTCGAGCACCAGGTCGAGGAAGGCGTCCACCGGGTGGACGCCGCCGCGGTCGCGGCCCACCTCACCGAACGACTTCCCGATCACCGAGGCATCCGGACAGGAGACGATCTCGGCATCGAAGAAGTCGCGATGCCACACCCGCATACCGAACTTGCGGTCGTAGTCCTCGCGGAACCGGCGGCGGTAGGCCTCGTCACGCATCAACTCGTTGCGCTCCACCTCGTCACGCAGATGCAGCGCGGCCGCCCCCGCCCCGAACTCCTCGAAGACCACCAGGTCGATGCCGTCGGCGTACACCTCGAACGGCACCGGAAGGTGCTGCCACCGGAAGTTGCCGCCCAGTGCGTTGGCCAGCCGGGC
>JAXHTL010000181.1:0-10030 GCA_034190095.1 Actinomycetota bacterium | reverse complement strand
GGGGAACGAGGTTGTGCACCCGCACGACCAGCACGTCCTCGTAGTGCGAACGGTCGAACACCCCGATGTGCCCGGGTGCGGGCAGCGCCTTGCGGATCCGCCACAGATAGTGGTGGGAGAGCTCCTCGGCCGTCGGCTTGCCGAAGCTCTTGTAGTCGATGCCCTGCGGATTAGCTGCTCCGACAACGTGTTTGACGATGCCGCCCTTGCCTGCGGTGTCCATGCCCTGCAGCACCAGCAGCACGTTGCGCCGGTCGCCGGCCCGGCTGTTGGCGTAGAGCATCTCCTGCAGTTCGGCCAACCGCACGTTGCGCTCCTCCTGCAGCGTGGGAGCGTCGGACTTGTCGCCGCGAAACCCGGGGGTGGCCTCGGGGTCGATGTCGGCGACCCGGTCACCGGGACGGAACATCAAGTGCCGGTGGGGATGGTGTGACCACAGTGACGGAAGGCCTTGCGGCTCGTCGGCTTCGCTCATGCCCCCTAGTCAAGCAGCCGGGCGGGCAGAATCGGGGGCGGATGCGGCGCCGCGCGGAACTCGGTCAGCGACCCGCCGACCTCGACGATGCCGCACAGTGCGCTCCAGGACAGCATGGTCAGGTAGTCGATCAACTCGTCGGAGCTCATCCGCGGATGCGACATCCACGAGTGCGTGGCGAGCTGGACGCCGCCGACGATGTGGTACGCCCACGGCTCGGCGCCGCCGGCATCCATGCCGACGGCCACCATCCGCTGACGCAGCATCACCGCGAGCATCCGCGCGATGATCTGCTCGGAATCGGCCACGGCTTTGCTCTTGCTGGCCGAGTTGTTGGCCATCACGAACCGGTAGGGCTCCGGCTCGGCGGCCACCGTCTCGACGTAGACGCGGATGATCTCGCGGGTGAGGTCGTAGCCGTCCAGGTCCGAGGACAGCGCCGCGGCCATGTTCGGGATCAGGGTGGTCTGCGCGAACCGCATCATCACCGCGGTGGTGAGATCGTTCTTGTCGACGAAGTACCGGTACAGCACGGTCTTGGAGACCCCGATCTCGGCGGCGATCTCGTCCATGCTGACGTTGCTGCCGAGCCGGCGGATCGCCTCGAGCGTGCCGTCGACCAGTTCGTTGCGGCGCTCGACCTTGTGTTTGTGCCAGCGTCGTTTGCGGCCATCGGTTTTGACCGCCACCGGCGGGTTCTGTTGTGCCACGTTCGCGGTGATCCGTTCCCCTTAGGTCCGACGTCAATACTACGGTGACAGGCCCGCGGCGGGCCTCCCGGACGGGGTCGCCGGGGCGGCGACGGCCGGGGAGTTGCTGTTGTAGCGGATGATGGAGGGGTGGCACACCGACCCGACGGGGGCCGGCCTGGCTCCGGAGTGAGTGGGACAGGTCAGCGACCCAGTTTCGCCGAGGCGCTTGCCGGAGCCGACTCCGCTGCCGATGCGCAGCGCCGACGCGGGCTGCGGCGGATGAAGATCGTCGCGCTCGGGTTCCTCGTCGGCGCGAGCGTCATCTTCCTGCTGTGCTCCTGGGCGCAGTCCCGCGGCGCCGCTCCCTGGGTCGGCTATGTGCGCGCAGCCGCCGAGGCCGGAATGGTCGGCGCGCTGGCCGACTGGTTCGCGGTGACCGCGCTGTTCAAGCATCCGCTGGGCATCCCGATTCCGCACACCGCGATCATCAAACGCAAGAAAGACCAGCTCGGCGACGGGCTGGGGATGTTCGTCCGGGAGAACTTCCTGTCCGCGCAGAACGTCGAGACGAAACTGCGCGACGCCGACGTGTCCAGCCGGGTCGGCAAGTGGCTGTGTGATCGCGGGCATGCCGAGCGGGTGGCCGCCGAGACGTCGACGGTGCTGCGGGTGCTGGTCGAGATGCTGCGCGACGACGACGTCCAGCACGTGCTGGACCGGATGATCGTGCAGCGGATCGCCGAGCCGCAGTGGGGCCCGCCGATCGGCCGGGTGCTGTCCAGCCTGCTCAACGAGGGTCGCCAGGAGGCGCTGCTGCAGCTGCTGGCCGATCGGGCCTTCCAGTGGTCGTGCAACGCCGAGGAGGTCATCGAGCGCGTCATCGAGAAGGATTCGCCGACGTGGTCGCCGCGGTGGGTGGACCACCTGGTGGGGGATCGGATCCACCGCGAGCTGATGGACTTCACCGACAAGGTGCGCCGCAACCCGGATCACGAGCTGCGCCGGTCGGCGACCCGGTTCCTGTTCGAGTTCGCCGACGATCTGCAGAACGACGAGGCCACCATCGCCAAGGCCGAGAACGTCAAGGAGCAGATCATGGCGCGCGACGAGGTCGCCCGTGCCGCCGAGACGGCGTGGAACGCGGCCAAGCGCATCGTTCTGGAATCGGTCGACGACCCGTCATCGGCATTGCGCATCCGGATCGCGGACTCGGTGATGCGGATCGGGGAGTCGCTGCGCGACGACGCCGATCTGCGCGACAAGGTGGACAACTGGATCGTGCGGGCCGCTCAGCACCTGGTGTCGGAGTACGGCGCGGAGATCACCACGATCATCACCGACACGATCGAGCGGTGGGATGCCGACGAGGCCAGCCGCCGGATCGAGTTGCATGTGGGCCGCGATCTGCAGTTCATCCGGATCAATGGCACCGTGGTGGGTGCGCTGGCCGGTCTGGTCATCTATTCGGTCGCGCACTTGTTGTTCTGACCTGCGCTAACTAGTGCTTGCAAAAGTTAGCACTCCGTCGTACGGTTGTGGTGTCGGTAAATCGGATACCCAACGCAGCGAGGGGGCAAGCATGTCGCAGGACGAAAAACTTGCCGCTGTTGTGTCCAACGCCGCGCAGGACATCGGCAGTTTCATCCGCACCCAGCGCGAGGCCGCGCAGGTGTCGGTGCGCCAACTCGCCGAGAAGGCCGGGGTCAGCAACCCCTACCTGAGCCAGATCGAGCGGGGGTTGCGCAAGCCCTCCGCCGACGTCCTGAGCCAGATCGCCAAGGCGCTGCGGGTTTCGGCAGAGGTGCTCTACGTCCAGGCCGGGATCCTCGAGCCCAGCGAGACCAGCGAGGTCCGCGACGCCATCGTGACCGACACGGCGATCAACGAGCGGCAGAAGCAGGCGCTGCTCGACATCTACACCTCGTTCTGCGCGCAGAACGAGGCGGCCCTGACCGAGGCGGCGGCGGCGGAGACGACGTCGACGGCTGCCAGCGACGCAGAAGAGGAGCCGACTACTGAAGACAAGAGCCCTCTGGAGATCCCGCAGACCGCATCCGCACAACCACAAAGCTGAGACGAAAGGAAACAGCCATGGCTGAGAAGACCACCACCGAGAACCAGTTCGACATCGAGGACCTCAAGGCGCCGCTGCTGGCCGCCGTCGGCGCGGCCGATTTCGCGCTGGAGCGCGTCAACGAGATCGTCGCCACGCTGCGCGAGCGGGCCGGCGAGGCCCGCACCGACGCCGAGACTCGCGTCGAGGAGAGCCGCGCCCGCATCAACAAGCTGCAGGAGGACCTGCCGTCGCAGTTCGACGACATCCGCGAGCGGCTGACCTCCGAGGAACTGCGCAAGTTCGCCGACAGCTACGCCGAGTCCGCCCAGACGACCTACACCAAGCTGATCGAGCGGGGCGAGGCCGCGCTGGAGCGGCTGCGCAGCCAGCCGGCGCTGGAAGAGGCTGCGACCCGCGTCGAGGGCTACACCGATCAGGCTGTCGAGCTCACCCAGGAGGCGCTGGGCAACGTCGCGACCCAGACCCGCGCGGTCGGTGAGCGGGCCGCCAAGCTGGTCGGGGTCGAGCTGCCGAAGAAGACCGAGGAAGCCGCCGAGCCGGTGAAGAAGGCCGCCAAGAAGGCGCCGGCCAAGAAGGCTCCGGCCAAGAAGGCTCCCGCCAAGAAGGCTCCGGCCAAGAAGGTCACCCAGAAGTAGTAACCGCAGGCACGACGACGGAAGTCGACCCGAGGGCGTAACCCGCATAGGCTGTCGAGCGTGATGCTCCAAGGCCTGGTGGGTTACGTCCTCTTCGTGTTGCAGATCGCCGTGCTGGTGGCGGTGGTCTATGCGTTCGTGCACGGCGCGATGCAGCGGCCCGACGCCTATACCGCGGCCGACAAGCTGACCAAACCGGTCTGGTTGGTGATCCTGGGTGTGGGCGGGCTGCTGGTGCTGGTGCTCGGCGTGATGGGCACCGCGATCGGGGCGGTGGCCGCCGGTATCTACCTCGTCGACGTGCGGCCCAAGCTCCTGGAGATCCAGGGGAAGTCCCGCTGATGCGGCTGTTCGTCGCCGCCGCGGCGTCCGCGATGGCGACGCTCGGGCTGCTCGGCGCCCCGACCGCCGCGGCCACCCCCGCCGGCGCGCCGTACATCGACCACGTCGAGTGGGCGAAGTGGGGTGACCTGTCCAGCCTGCGGGTCTACCCGACCCCCGCCGGTCGCGACCTGTCGGGCAGGCCGGGTGCGTCCGCGCAGACCGGCCAGGTGTGGGGCGAGATCCTCGCGTTGGCGCCCGAGGCCGACCTCCCCGGCATGTACGACCAGTTCGCCTGCCACTGGCAGTTCGCCGAGTTGGTCGAGCCGGGCAAGACCAGCTGGAACCTCGAACCGTGGCGCCCCGAGGTCAGTTACGCCGACATGGTGAACAGCGGCTGCAATCCGGGCGGTACCGAAGAGCCGTTCTGATGGCCACCCATACCCGCGCCCAGGTCGCCGCGTTGATCGACCACACCCTGCTCAAGCCCGAGGCCACCGAGGCCGACATCGTCGCGCTGCTCACCGAGGCCGTCGACCTCGGCGTGTACGCGGTGTGCGTGTCCCCGCCGTCGGTGGCGGCGGCCTGCTCGCTCGCGGGCGGGCCGGTCGTCGCCTCGGTGGTGGGTTTCCCGTCCGGCAAGCATCTCCCGGCGATCAAGGCGCAGGAGGCGGCGTGTGCGGTGGCCGACGGCGCGCGGGAGATCGACATGGTCATCGACGTCGGGGTCGCGCTGTCCGGTGAGCTCGACGCGGTGCGCGCGGACATCGCCGCGGTGCGCGCCGCGGCGCCGGACGCGGTGCTCAAGGTGATCGTCGAGTCGGCGGCGTTGCTGGAGTTCAGCGGGGCACCGCTACTGGTGGACGTCTGCCGGGTCTGCGACGACGCCGGAGCCGACTTCGTCAAGACCTCCACCGGGTTCCATCCCAGCGGCGGCGCGTCGGTGCAGGCGGTGACGCTGATGGCCGACACCGTCGGCGGCCGCCTCGGAGTGAAGGCCTCAGGTGGTATCCGCACCGCGCAGGACGCGGTCGCGATGCTCGACGCCGGCGCGACGCGCCTGGGGCTGTCCGGATCGCGTGCGGTGCTCGACGGGCTCGGCTGACCGGCTCACAGCCCGGCGAAGCAGGGATCCTCGGTCTGTTTCGGGATGGACGCGTTACGCGTCGAGAACCGGCTCACCACCCCGTCATCGGTGACGTCGACCGAATCCGCGCGGATGTTCATCGGATAGTTCTGCGTCAGCGTCGAGGTGAACGCGTTCAGGGCCGGCTGCACCGCCTCGCGGGGCAGCGTGAACCCCAGTCCGGTCACCCTCTCCACCTGCAGCGAGACACCGCCGTCGGAGACCTCGGGTCGCGCGGTGATGCTGCCGAGCGCGCCCTGCAACTCGATCGTGCCCGAGTTGGCATCGGTGGTCACCCCGGTCACGAAGCTGCCGACCAGCGGAATGGCCCGCTGGATCGTCTCCTTGATGCCCTCGGCGCTCCAGGTGATGTTCGCCACCAGCGAGCCGATGGTGCCGCTGGAGGTCGGGGTGTTCTCCAGCCGGACGTCGTTGATGTCGAGGTTGACCTTCATCCCCTGGGCGTCGCGGATCTGGTTGCCCGCCGTCTCGATCGCGATGTTGGTGTAATGCCCGGTGGCGTGCTGGAACAGGAACGGCGGCATCACCCCGAACGATGCCGTGGCGTCGTCCTGCACGACGCACTCGACGACCTGTGCGACCACCGTGTCGCCCCGGTTGCGCGCATACAGCTCGCCGCCGAGCAGGCCAGCGAACACCAGCGCCAGCACGATGACCACGACGAGCACGATCGACAGTGGGTCGCTGAAGATCTTCTTGATCTTCGCCTGCACCGAGGGATCATCCTCCTCCGGGGTGGGGGCCGGCGCTGACCCGTACCCCGGTTGCGCCGGGTTGGGCGGATAGCCCGGTGCCGGCTGCTGGGGTGGGCCGGGCTGCTGGGGCGGGGGAGCCCAGGGATCGGTCACCCCAGCGATTGTGCCTTACCCAGGTGAGTGAAATCTGAGCGGTTGGCCATCACCGCGACCGTCTTGCGGGCTTTCCGGCTGGCGTCGAGGTCCACGTCGTGGATCAGCAGCTGCGGGTCGGCGCCGGCACAGGCCAGGACTTCGCCGAGCGCGGAGGCCACCAGGCTGCCGCCCACACCGGTCGGGCCGACCGCGGCGAGCTCGTCGCCGGGGTAGGCCTGACCCACCGCGGCGAGCACGCTGGACGTGTCGATCGCGCGCGCCCGCGCCAGCAGCGTCCACTGGTCGAGTTTGCCGGGCCCGTTGCCCCACGACGCGTGCACGGTGATCAGTTCCGCCCCGCGGTCGGCCAGCTCGAAGTACAGCTGGGGGAAGCGGATGTCGTAGCACAGTGTCAGCCCGACCGTCACCCCGGCGACCTCGACGACCACCGGGTCGCGGCCGGGGGCGACGGTCTTGGACTCGGTGAAGCCGAACGCGTCGTAGAGGTGGATCTTGTCGTAGTGGGCCTCCACGCCGGGGCCGGTGGCCAGCAGGGTGTTGGTCACCCGGCCGTCGGCGGGGGTGAACATGCCGGCCACCACGACGACGCCGGCCCGCTCGGCGATCGCGCGCACCCGATCGGCCCACGGGCCGTCCAGTGGTTCGGCGACCGGCCCCAGCGGCACCCCGAACCGGCACATGGTGGCCTCGGGGAACAGCACCAGCTCCGCGCCGGCCTCGGCGGCCCGCCTGGTCTGCTCGGCGACCAGGTCGAGGTTGGCCGCCGGATCGGTGCCGCTGCGGATCTGTGCCAGCGCGATACGCATGCTCACAGCCTAGTTAGGGCCCCCAGGCCGGACGAGGCAGCGAGGCCGACTTCCTGCCCAGCTTGCCGGTGCGCACCTGCGCGGCCAGGCTGTCCAGGATCACCCGGGAACTCATCAGCGCGGTCTGCTCGGCCCAGTCGTAGGGCGGGGAGCATTCGACGACCTCGATGCCGGCCAACCCGGGCTCGGAGACCATCTTGACCAGGTTGAGCGCCTCGCGGGGCAGCAGGCCGCCCGGCTCGGGCCAGCCGGTGCCCGGCACGAAGCCGGCGTCGATGAC
The DNA here is from genome assembly GCA_034190095.1 of Actinomycetota bacterium. Classification (GTDB taxonomy): domain Bacteria; phylum Actinomycetota; class Actinomycetes; order Mycobacteriales; family Mycobacteriaceae; genus Mycobacterium. The sequence continues at coordinate 2,746 of JAXHTL010000181.1, read as the reverse complement.
GTCGATGTCGAAGGACAGATACACCGCCTTGGCGTCCTTCCAGGCGGTTTCCAGGGCGATCTCCGCGATCTTCTCGATGCCGACCCGTTCCACGTCGCCGACGGTGATCACCGTCGACTGGCGTTCCCGGCCGACCTTGACGCCCTCCCGGGGGCTCTGCCAGCCGCCGATGCCGATCTGCACCAGGTTGGTGGCCGGGGCGTTCTTGATGTTGGTGGCGTGGAACCACGGGGTGGTGTGCATCCGCTCGTCGAGGTCGGTCTCCTGGGTGTCGACGTGGCGGTCGAAGTGGATGATGCCGATGTTGCCGTCCATGTAGGGCGCCATGCCCCGGATGGTCGGGAACCCGATCGAGTGGTCGCCGCCCAGCACGATGGGCATCACGCCCTTGCTCACGACGTGGGCCATCGCCTGGCTGATCTGGTCGAACGACTTCTCCAGGTTGCCCGGGATGGTGAACACGTCGCCGATGTCGACCATGTTGAGCTGCTCGCGCAGATCCACACCGGACTCGTAGTTGTAGGTGCCGAACAGGTTGGTCGAGCGGCGGATGCCCTGCGGACCGAACCGGGTGCCGGGCCGGTAGGTGGCCCCGGCGTCGAGCGGCACCCCGAAGATCGCGACCTCGGCGTCGTCGACCTCGTTGACGTCCTCGATGAACGGGCACTTCAGGAACGTGCCGCGTTCACCGGCGAAGTGCGGCTTCTCGCCGCGGACGAATGTCGAGATGGTGCGGTCGTTGATGGTGGGGGCCGCTTCGAGCCCGTAGCTCAGGCCGCGGTCGATCTCCTCGCGCAGCCGGCGGTCACCGAGCCTGGCCTCGGCCTGCTGGGCCCAGGCGCCCTCGGCGTTGGGCAGATTCGGATCGGGCGCGTCAGTCACGGGTGCTCCTCACGCGCCGTCTTGTCGCTGACCGGGTACGACGCACCTCGTCCGGGGAGCCGGCTCGCCCGACGTCCTGGGGTCATTGTCAGCACGGCGCCGAAGAGCTGTCCAGCGGAAACGGAAACACATCGTTAACGGCGCATGCGACCGGGCGTAACGGTTCGGGGTTTGTCTGGTCGCGACTCACACTGCTGCTGTGAGGCGCGTCTAGGGTTCCGCCGGCTCGTGTGGTGCTGGGCCTGGTCCGAGAGACGCAGACGTGCGGGCGCCGGTGCCCGTCGTTCCACGGCGGGACAAAAGCCCGGGAGACTCCAGCGCACTATCAGGAGGCTCCTCACACCATGATTCTTCTCGGGGTCGGCGTCAGCATCGTCGTCGTCACACTGATCGGTCTGTATGTCGCCCGCCGGGTCGGCGGCGACAGCACCAACTTCCTCGTCGGCGGGCGCAACCTGGCCCTGCCGCTGGTCGGCGCGGCCCTGATGGGGCAGGCCGTCGACACCAACGCCACGCTCGGCAACACCGACCTGAGTTCGGCGTTCGGCTTCTGGGCCGGTGCGGCGCTGCCGCTCGGGCTGGGGCTGTGTCTGCTGATCACCGGACTGTTCTTCGCCAAGCCGATGAACCGGATGGGGCTGACCACCCTGCCGGACTACTACCGGCTGCGCTTCGGCCGCCCCGTCGAGATCATGGCCTCGATCCTGATGATGATCGCGTTCGCGATCCTGGTGGCCGGCAACCTGGTGGCCGGCGGTTTCCTGTTCGAGTATTTCGTCGGTTTCCCGTACTGGCTGGGTGTGGTGCTGATCGCGGGCATCGTGCTGCTCTACACGGGCGCGGGCGGCATGCTCGCCGACGCCTACACCGCGATCGTGCAGATGAGCCTGATCCTGGTCGCCGCGGTCGCCACCCTGATCTGGGTCACCGTGGCCTACGGGCTGACCATTCCCGAGGGCATGGGCCCGTTCGACTTCGGCCAGCTCTCCGATCCGGCGCAGGGTGCGGCCATCAACTGGGCCACGCTGATCGCCCTGGGCATCGGCGACATCGTGGCGATCGACTTCATGCAGCGCATCTTCTCGGCCCGCTCGCCGGAGACGGCCCGCCGGGCCTGCTTCGTCGGCGCCGCCGGTGCTGCCGCCATCGGCATCCCGTTCGCGCTGGTCGCGCTGGCCTCCACGTCGATCGTGCCTGCCGACGCGGACGGGCCGGTGCTGTTCGTCCTGCTCAACGACTTCGCGCCGATCGGGCTGACGGTGCTGGTGCTCGCCGGCATCGTGGGTGCGTCGATGAGCACCGCCAACGGAGCGATCCTGGGCACCGCCGCGGTCGCGGTGCGCAACATCGGTGACGTCCGGCGGGTCCACATCGAAGGCAAGACGGATCCGCTGCTGAAGGCGACCCGGTGGGCGATGCTGCCGGTGGCCGCGGTGTCGGTGCTGTTCGCGCTGAAGGTGCCGCAGACCGGGATTCTGCTGACGCTGGCGTTCGACCTGCTGCTGGCGTGCCTGATCGTGCCGTTCGTGCTCGGCATGTACTGGCGGCGGGGAACCGCCTCGGCGGCGGTGGCGGCGATCGTCGTCGGGTTCGTGGTCCGGATGGGCCTGTTCGCGATGACGCCGACGATCTACGGCGTCGACAACACCATCCTGTACCTGCCCAACGGGGTCTTCGACGCCGCGTTCGACGGCTATCCGACGTTCATCGCGTTCGTGGCCTCGCTGATCGCCTACCTGGTGGTGGCGCTGGCGACCAAGCCGGCCACGCTGCGGGCCCTCGACATCCAGCTCGCCGACGACCTCGACGAGGCACTGGCCAGGGCCGACGCCGGGGATCTGGCGGCGCTGCGAGCACCGAAGCC
>JAXHTL010000180.1:0-10059 GCA_034190095.1 Actinomycetota bacterium | reverse complement strand
ACAAGCTTTTGGATCTATATCATCGAGCTTTTCAATTAATTCTCTTGTGATATGTGAAGGATGATCAACGATAAAACCGTTATCGCGGCTTGGTGATGCGGCCGCCCGGTGGATCTGGGTGGCCGTGGCATGCATGGAAATGCTTCTGACCCTGGCGTTGTGGATCGGATACGAGTCCCCGCCGCCCGGTGCGCTGGCTTTCGAGGAACAGGTCCCCTGGATTCCCGGTGTGAACAGCAGCTACCACCTCGGCGTCGACGGATTGTCGCTGCCGCTGATGCTGCTGACCGCCGTCGTCTTCCTGGCCTGCGCGGTGTTCGCACTGCGCCGCACCGAGCACAGCCGCGCCGAGGCGGCGCTGTTCCTGTTCCTGCAGTGTGTGAGCTTCGGACTCTTCGCGTCTGCTGATCTGATCCTGTTCTTCGTCTTCTTCGACCTGTCGATCGTGGCGATGTATTTCGTCATCGCCGGCTGGGGACATGGCGACGCAGCCCGGTCGGCACTGAAGTTCTTCCTCTACACCTTCCTCGGTTCGCTGGCCCTGCTGGTCGGTTTCATCGGCCTCTACATCGCCGCCGAACCGCACACGTTCGACATGGTGGAACTGATCGCGGCGACACCGTTGGCGGGCAGCCCGCTGACCGGGGGACTGGTGCTGGCGGCGATCCTGTTGGGGCTTGCCGTCAAGACGCCGACGTTCCCGTTCCACACCTGGCTGCCGCCCGCGCACACCGACGCACCGGCGATCGGTTCGGCGGTGCTGGCCGGGGTGCTGCTGAAGATGGGCACCTACGGCTTCGTTCGTATCGCGATGCCCATGCTGCCGCAGGCCTGGCAGGACTGGGCACCGGTGATCGTCGCGGTGGGTGTGGTCTCGGTGCTCTACGGGGCGTTGGTGGCGTTGGCCCAACAGAATCTCAAACGCATGATCGCCTACACCTCGGTCAACCACATGGGATACATCGTGATGGCGGTCGGTGTGGCCGGGCTGATCGCCGGCGACACCGAGCAGGCCCGGTCGGTGGCGGTCACCGGCGCGGTGACCCAGATGGTCAGCCACGGGCTGATCACCGGGGCGCTGTTCCTGCTCGCCGGTGTCCTCTACGACCGGGGCGGCAGCTACGACCTCGACGGCTACGGCGGCCTGGCGGGCAAGGCTCCGAAACTGGCCGCCCTGTTCGCCGTCGGAGCGTTCGCCTCACTGGGTCTGCCCGGGTTCTCCGGATTCATCGCCGAATTCCAGATCTTCGCCGGGAGCATCGCGGCCGCACCGGTCACCGCCGTCGCGCTGCCGGGAATCCTGATCACCGCGGCCCTTTTCCTGCGCGCCTATCAGCGGGTCTTCACGGGGCCGGCGGGTGCCGGGATCGAGGACTTCACCGATCTGCGCCCCAGTGAAACGGTTCCGGTGGCGATGCTTCTGCTGCTGTCGGTGGCGATCGGTCTGATACCGGGTCCGCTGCTCGCGCTGATCGAGCCCGCGGCCGGCTCCCTCATCGAACTCGTCGGGCGGTGAGGTGTGCGACCACTGCTGATGCTGCCGGAAGCCCTGGTCTTCGGTGCGGCCCTGCTGGTGTTGATCAGCGGGTCGTTCCTGCCGCGGCGCCGGTTGTGGTGCACCCGGGTGCTTGCCGCCGCCGCCCTGGCGGGTGCGGCCGTCGCCGGTGGGATCGGCATGGCCGGGGCCGACACGACGGCGTTCCAGGGAGCGTTCGCGGTGGACACCGTCACCGGCCTGGCCAGGATCCTGGTGCCGCTGGCGACCGCGGTGGTGGTGGCGGTCGCGGGGGAGGAGATCGGCGGAAGTGCCCGGGAGAGTGAGGTCTACGCGCTGCTGCTGTGCACGACAGCCGGTGTGCTGGTGCTCTGCGGTGCCGATGACCTGCTGGTGCTGGCGACCGGCTATCTGCTGGCCAGCATCCCGCTGTACGCCCTGATCGGGATGGCCGGTTCGCCGGGCAGTGCCGAAGCCGCGATGAAGACCTACCTGCTGGGTGCGCTGGCCGGCATCCTGCTGCTGCTGGGTATCGCCGTGCTCTACGCGATGGCCGCGGCAACCCGCTATGCCGACCTGGCGGTGCAGTTGCCCGGGGCGTCGGGCGCGGTCGTCGGGGCGGGGCTGATCGGTGTGATGGCGGGTCTGCTGTTCAAGGCGGGCGCCGTTCCACTGCACTTCTGGGTGCCCGACGCGGCCCAGGGCACAACGGGATACGCGGCGATGTACCTCACCACGGTGCCCAAGATCGGCGCCGTGGTGGCCCTCTATCGGCTGGTCGTCGCGCTGCCCGACGACGTGGCGTGGCCGCTTGTGGTCGGCCTCCTCGCGGCGGCCGGGATGACGCTGGGCAATCTGGCGGCCTTCTGGCAGCAGGACCCGCGCCGGCTGCTGGGGTGGTCGACGGTCAGCCAGGTCGGGTTTCTGCTGGTGCCGGTGGCCGCGGTGGGGGCCAGCGAGCTGGCGCTACCGTCGTTGCTGTTCTACCTGGCCGGCTACACCGTGACCAACATCGCGGCGTTCGCGGTGACCACCGCGCTGCCGCAGGCGCGAGCGCTGTCGGACTACCGCGGGATGGCCCGGGCGCACCCCTGGTTGTCGGGGGCATTGGTGGTCGCGCTGCTCGGGCTGTTGGGCACCCCGCCGACGGCGGTGTTCGTCGGCAAGTTGACCACGGCCAGCGCGGCGTGGGAGGCCGGTGCGCCGTGGCTGGCCGTCGCGGTCTTCGTCAACACGCTGATCAGTTTGTTCTATTACCTGCGCTGGATCGTGCCGACGTTCCAGGCGGCCGGTGGATCGACGCCGAAGATGTCCTCGCCGCAACGGATCTCCGGCGTGGTCGCCGTGACGATGGCGGCGCTGAGCGTGCTGCTCGGGATCGCCGCCGGCGGCCTGTGGGCGGTCCTGGCGGCGGCCGGCTGACGGGTTCCGGTCCGGGGTCCGGCGGTCAGGACAGGGCGAGGTTGGCTTCCAGCAGCCCGGTCAGGGCGGCGAATCCGACCTGCGGGGTGCCGGGCAGTTGCGGGATGGAGTCGGCGACCCGCGCCAGGATCCCGCTCGCCGACTCCTGGGCCTCACCGGCCAGCTTGGCCATGTCGTGCCCGAGCATGGTGCCGCCGCTCTTCACACAGCGCCCGGCGACGTAGACGGCGACGATGTCCTCGGGTGTGGTGTGGAAGACCACCGTGGCCGCCGGGTCGAGCACGGGCCGCTGGCGTACCGAGTCACCGCCGATGACCACCAGGTCGGCCTGCTTGCCCGGGGTGATCGAGCCCAGTGTGGCCGAGCGTCCGATCGCCTCGGCGGCATTGATGGTGCACCACTCGATGGCCTGCAGCGCGGTGGTGGACAGCACCGCGGGATCGGATCCGCCCAGATTCACGGCCTCGGTGTCGGCCCAGCGTTTGAAACCCAGGCCGAGGCGCATCTGGGTGATCAGATCGCCGCTGTTGAGCGAGATGACGTCGCAGGACAGGGTCGGCTTGATGCCGTGCCGCTCGCACTGGGCGAACACCGGCCGGCCCATCCCCATGTTGAGTTCGGTCTCCGGCGAGATCGAGACCTTGACGCCGAGATCGGCGAGGACACCGAATTCGCTGTCCGACAGTGTGTTGCAGTGCACCTGGACCTGGTCGGGGCCGAACAGCTCGGCTGCGGCGACGGCGCCGAATCCCGACGGCACCGACCAGGTCGCGCCGAGGTGGGCCACCACCAGCGCGCCGTGGTCCCGGGCGGCCTCGATCTCGGCACGCGTCTGCGACAACGGCACCAGGCCGTACTCGTTGAGCGACGCGCCGAGGGTGACCAGGGCGTCGTCCGACGGGAAGTGGGTGGCGGCGATCCGTTCGAAATCGGCCAGCCGCCGGGCGTGGTCGGTGAAATGTGCCGGGGCGCCGGGACTGCTGTCGAAGAACCCGTAGCCGAACACGGCCCGGCCGCCGGCGGAACGCAGCCCTGCGACGGCGGCGTCGGCATGGTCGGGGGTGTTGATGCAGTGGGAGAAGTCCAGGATGGTGGTGACGCCACCGGCAAGTCCGTCGAGTGCGCCCAGTTTGTTGCCCAGGTGGACATCCTCGGCGGTGTAGTGCGGGCTGATGCCGAACCGGATCCCGAACAGGTAGTCGGTCAGCGTCCAGTCCCCGGCGATGCCGCGCAGCTGGGTCTGCCAGGTGTGGCGGTGGGTGTCGATCATGCCGGGCATCACGATCTGGCCGGTGACGTCGACGACGTCGGCGTCGACGTCGAGTCGCGGCGCCACGGCCGCGATGCGGTCACCGTCGATGAGAACGTCTCCGGGGCGCAGTACGCCGATCGCCGGATCCATCGACAGGACATGCCCGCCGCGCAGCAGTGTTCTCGTCCTGTTCATCGCCGACCTCCACGCTCGCACCGAATCATTGCCCCCGGGACTGTACAGACACACTAGCGAATATTTTCGACAATCTGTTGACTAGGGCGGTCGGCTCGGGAATTGTTGACGGTGATAGCTCGGGTGCGGGCGGCATGATCGAAGAAAGTGGGCCGGTAATGCGATGGGTGACATATCAATCCGAGGGCGGCAGCCGGGTCGGGCTGCTCGACGGTGACGCGATCCGGGGTCTGGACGGCGGTGTGAGTCTGCTGGATCTGCTGTCGGCGGGAACCGCCGCGCTGCGCGAGGCCGCCGATACGGCCGGCCGTTCGCCCGCCGAGGTGCGCCCGCTCGCCGAGACCCGGCTGTTGGCACCGATTCCGCGACCCCCGTCCCTGCGGGATGCGCTCGGCTTCCTCGACCACCTGCGTGCGGCGCTGCGGGGCATGGACATGGGCACCGACCTGGCTCCCGCCTGGACGCAGATCCCCGCCTTCTACTTCGGCAACGCCGGCGCCATCGCCGGCCCGTACGACCCGATCGAGATCCCCACCGGCTGCAAGTGGTTCGACTTCGAACTCGAGGTCGGCGCGGTGATCGGGAAGCCGGGCCGCGACATCGCCCCCGAGGACGGCGAGAGCCACATCGCCGGGTTCACGCTCTACTGCGACTGGAGCAACCGCAATGCCCAGTTCCACGAGATGGGACTGGGCATCGGGCAGGGGAAGTCCAAGGACATGTCGGTGACCCTCGGACCCGCGCTGGTGACGATCGACGAGCTCGAGCCGTACCGGGTCGACGGGCGACTCGCCTTCGACCTCAGCGCCAGCGTCAACGGCCGTCAGATCACCAAGGGATCCCTGGACCAGATGGATTGGTCGTTCGGCGAGATCATCGCCTATGTGTCGCGGGGGGTGGATCTGCAGCCCGGTGACGTCATCGGTTCGGGCACCGTGCCCGGGGGCTGCCTGATGGAGCACATCGACACCGGCGACCCTGCGACGTTCGCCGGTTGGCTGCAGGCCGGTGATGTGGTCTCGCTGGCCAGCGACGCGCTCGGCTCCACCCGCCAGGAGGTCCTCCCGTGTGCGGGCACCTTCCATCCGCTGCGCTCGGGGTTCTGAGGTGGTTCCGTTCACGAAGGGCCTGCACCGCCTCTGCGACGACACCTGGGCATGGCTGGGCCCCGACGGCGGCTTCGGCTGGAGCAATGCCGGGCTGATCCGCGGGGGAGCGCGAACGCTGCTGGTGGACACGTTGTTCGACCTCAGGCTCACCCAGGAGATGCTCGATGCGATGGCCCCGATCATCGACGAGAGTCCGCTGACCGATGTGGTCAACACCCACGCCAACGGCGACCACTGCTACGGCAACCAGCTGCTGCCCGCCGGCGCGCGCATCCACGCCGCACCGGAGGTCGCCGGCGAGATGCACGAGGCGCCGCCGGAAATGCTCGCCGCGATGTCGCAGATGGACCTGGGGCCGGTTCTGACGCCGTACGTCCGGCGGCGGGTCGGCGCGTTCGACTTCACCGGAATACAGCTGCGCGATCCGGACACCGCGATCGAGGACTCGGTGAGTCTGGATCTCGACGGACTACGGGTCGACATGGTCAAGCTGGGGCCCGCGCACACCCATGGCGATGTCGTGGTGTGGGTGCCCGACCGCCGGGTGCTCTTCGCCGGGGACCTGTTGTTCATCGACGGCACACCGATCATGTGGGCCGGGCCGATCGAGAACTGGATCGCGGCCTGCGACGCCATGCTCGGCTGGCAGCCCGAGATCGTCGTGCCGGGCCACGGGCCGGTGACCGGCGTCGACGGAATCCGCGCCGTGCGTGACTACCTCGTGCACGTGGAAGGGCAGCTCAGCGACGCCATCGCGGCGGGCAAGGAGTGGAAGCAGGCGGCGTGGGACATCGATCTCGGGCCGTTCGCCACGCTGCCCGACGCCGACCGGGTCGTCGTCACCGCCTACCAGACCTATCGCAACCGGGAGCCGGACACCCCCGAGCAGACGGTCGTCGAGTTGTTCACCAGCATGGCCGAGTGGGAGCTCGAGCGTGTGCCCGGGTGATGCGGTCAGGGCTTCCGTTTCCTGGTGACCCCCAGGATGCGCATGGACGCCTCGACCAGATTGTCGGCGAGTTCCTTCTCCTCGGCGGGTTCGTGTTCGCGGGAGAACAGCATGAAGAAGTTGCGTTCGACCATCCACGCGGCCATCTCGCACGCCGCCCGCGCGTCGCCCACGACGTCGATGTCGGCGGCGGTGTCGGCGGTCAGTTTCGGGACCATGGCGTCCAGGCAGGCCTCCATGACCGACCGCCAGTTGGCGGTCGCGTTGCCGCCGTGCGAGCCGCGTTCGACACCTGCGCAGAAGACCGCGCGATGGTTCTGCCAGGACCACAGGCAGGCGTCGATGAACTGCGCCATCAGATCGGGTACCGGCTTGTCGTCGACATCGCGCAGGGCGCGCAACGTGAGTTCCTCCGACCGTAGATCGATCAGGGCGTCCACCAGCGCCCACTTGTTGTCGAAGTAGAAGTACACCCCGGAGCGCGACAGTCCGGCGCGGGCCGCGACGTCGTCGAGGGTCAGCGCCTCCGCCGTGACTTCGCTGAGCAGCTCTTCGGCGCTGTCGAGCAGCAGCTCGCGGCGTCGGTCGCCTTTGCGCGGGGCTTGCGGATCGAACTTCCGCCGGGCCGGCGGCGTCGGTTGCTTGCTCTTGGCCACGTCCAGAGCCTATCGCCTGACCCACCCCGATGTCGCCGTGGTGCCGATCACTGACGACAACACAACGACTTTTTTCGACAAACCGTTGATTTTGACCGGTGTGATGTCAATACTGTGCAGACGTTCCATCCCCGACATCAGGAGAGCCATGGCAGGCAGCCTGGACATGAGTGAAGCCGGCGACCGGACAGCCGACGAGATCCTCGGTGAGTTGTTCGGCGGCGCGGCCAGTGATCCGTTCCCGCTCTACGACGAACTCCGTGAGCTGGGTGAGGGAATCCACCGGTGCGACCTGATCGGGGGACACATCCTCACCCGGTACGCGGACTGCCGGCAGATCGGCAGCGACCCGAAGACCTTCTCCAGCGACATGTTCGCCACCACCGCGCCGGGCATCTACGATCCCGACGATCCCGAGCACCGTCGCTACGCCGACACCGCCAGCCAGCTGTTCATGTTCGCCGACCCGCCGCGGCACACCAGGATTCGTTCCACCTTCCGGCACGCGTTCACCCCTGATGCGGTGCGGGGCTGGCGGGCAGCGGTCGAGCAGGTCACCGACGAGGTGCTGGGCCGGTACTCGCCCGGCCAGGACATCGACCTGATGTCCGGACCCGCCGCCGAGATCCCGGTCGCCGTGATCGCCACCATCCTCGGTGTGCCCCAGGATGTCTGGGCCAAGTTCCGGGAATGGTCCTTCGGCTACGCCTCGACCTTCGACCCGATGGTGTTCGGTGAGCGCCGCGACGCCGCGATCCGCACCAGCCTGGAGTTGTTCGACTATCTGGCCGACCTGATCCGGATGCGCCGCGCGGAGCCGGCCGACGACCTCATCTCGCACATGATCGGCACCGAGACCATCGACGGCACCCACCTCGATGACGCCGAGATGCTCTCGCAGGTGGCGTTGCTGCTCGTCGCCGGGAACGAGACCACCACCAACCTGATCGGCAACGGGATGACGCTGCTGTTCGGACATCCCGAGGCCAGGGAAGCGCTGGCCGCCGATCCCGCCCTGGTGCCCACTGCCGTCGAGGAACTCCTGCGCTACGACACCCCGCTGCACATGACGGGCCGCAAAGTCAGCCGGGACACCGAGATCAACGGCCATTCCCTGGAAGCCGGTTCGACGGTGCTGCTGTGTCTGGCCGGCGCCAACCGCGACCCCAGGGCGTTCCAGGACGCCGGCGTGCTCGACATCACCCGCTCACCCAACCCGCACCTGTCGTTCTTCCACGGGATCCACTTCTGTGTGGGCGCCCCGCTGGCGCGCCTGGAGGGGCAGGTCTTCTTCGAGAAGGTGTTCCGCGCCTTCCCCGACATCGCCCCGGGCAGCGAGCCCCCGGTGCGGCGCACGCTCAACATCGCCTCCCGGGGTTGGGCGTCGCGGCCGGTGCGGTTGTGAGCACCCTTCGGGTCACGGTGCGCGCCGAGACGTGCATGGCCAGCGGCGCGTGCCGGCGCGCAGCACCCCGGGTCTTCGGCGCGACCGGTGACGGGTGGGTGACCCTGCTCGATCCCGCGCCGGTCGGCCAGGACGAGCAGGTCCGGGCCGCCGCGCAGAGCTGTCCGGTCGCCGCCATCGACGTCGAACCCGGCGACGAGTCATCGGCATGAGCATCAACGTCGCCCAGTTCGTGGCCTCGGCCGCCGGGCGGACCCCCGACCGGGTCGCGTGGCGTTTCGGTGGGAAGGACTGCAGTTACGGTGAGCTCGCCAGACGGGCCGGCGGCACCGCCGCCGCGCTGACCGACCGCGGCGTCGGGCCGGGGGACCGCGTGGTGATCCACCTGCCGAACGGGCCCGAGTTCGTCGAGGTGCTGCTGGCCTGCTTCTGGGGCGGATACGTCGCCGTGCCGGTGCACTGGCAGCTGGGCCGCGCCGAACTCGACCATGTGATCGCCGACAGCGGAGCCGCGGTGGTCGTCTCGGCCAGCACCGAGGTCCGTGACCACGAGCCCCGGGCGGTTGCCCCGGAGGTGCTCGAACCCACCCGTGCGGGAACCACCCGCCCGGCGGCCGTCGAAGGTGCCGAGCCAGCCTGGATCTTCTACACCTCCGGCACCACCGGACGCCCCAAGGGTGCGGTCCTGAGCCACCGAAACCTGGTCGCGATGACCCTGAACTACCTCTGCGACGTCGACAACGTCGACAACGTCGTCGATGGGGCGAGGTTCCTGCATGCCGCGCCACTGAGTCACGGCAGCGGCCTGTACCTGATTCCCGCGCTCGCCCGCGGCGCGACCAACGTCATCTCCGATGCCCCCCGGTTCGATCCGGGAACCTATTTCGCCGCGATCGAAGCACACCGCATCACCCACGCCGCCTTCCTGGCGCCCACCATGCTCAAGCGGCTGACCGATCACGGCAACGCCGAGGGACGGGACCTGTCCAGTCTGACCTCGATGGCCGTCGGTGGCTCCCCGCTGTACACCGCCGATCTCGATGCCGCACGAGAACTCTTCGGACCGATCGTGTCTCAGGTGTACGGACAGGGAGAGTCGCCCATGACGATCACGGTGATGCGGGCGGACGATCCGCTGTCGGCGGGTCGGGAGCTGTCGACGGGGCGACCGTTCACCGGTGTCGAGGTGATGATCGCCGACGCCACGGGCCGGCCGGTCGGACCGTGGGTCGCCGGTGAGGTGTGCGTGCGCGGAGACGTCGTGATGGCCGGGTACTGGCGCAATCCCGCAGCCACCGCAGCCACCGTCCTCGACGGCTGGCTGCACACCGGCGACGTCGGCCACCTCGACGAGCACGGCTATCTCTTCCTGACCGATCGCACCAAGGACGTCATCATCTCCGGTGGGAGCAACGTGTATCCGCGTGAGGTCGAGGAAGTGCTGTTGCGGCACGCCGGCGTTCGTGAGGCGGCGGTCATCGGTATGCCCGACCGGGAGTGGGGCGAGGTGGTCTGCGCGGTGATCGTCGAGGCCGATGAGCCGGCCGGCGAGTCGGCCTTGATCGAACACTGCCGG
>JAXHTL010000018.1:0-44570 GCA_034190095.1 Actinomycetota bacterium | reverse complement strand
GGCGGCGGCAACTACCGCGGTGGCGGCCCCGGTGGACCCGGCGGCCCCGGTGGCGGTGGCGGCGGCTTCCGAGGCCGTCCCGGTGGCGGCGGCCGCCCCGGTCAGCGCGGCGGTGCCGCGGGCGCGTTCGGTCGCCCCGGCGGTGCACCCAAGCGTGGCCGCAAGTCGAAGCGGGCGAAACGCGCCGAATACGAGAACATGCAGGCCCCGGTCGTCGGCGGCGTCCGGCTGCCCAAGGGCAACGGTGAGACCATCCGGCTGGCCCGGGGCGCATCGCTGTCCGATTTCGCCGAGAAGATCGACGCCAACCCGGCCTCGCTGGTGCAGGCGCTGTTCAACCTCGGCGAGATGGTGACCGCCACGCAGTCCGTCGGCGACGACACCCTCGAGTTGCTCGGCAGCGAGATGAACTACAAGGTCCAGGTCGTCTCTCCGGAGGACGAGGACCGTGAGCTGCTGGAGTCCTTCGACCTCACCTACGGCGAGGACGAAGGCGGCGAGGAGGACCTCGAGCAGCGGCCGCCGGTGGTGACCGTGATGGGTCACGTCGACCACGGCAAGACCCGACTGCTCGACACCATCCGAAACGCCAGCGTGCGCGAGGGCGAGGCCGGCGGCATCACCCAGCACATCGGCGCCTACCAGGTCTCGGTGGAGCACGACGGCGAGATGCGGCCGATCACCTTCATCGACACCCCCGGTCACGAGGCGTTCACCGCCATGCGTGCCCGCGGCGCGAAGGCCACCGACATCGCGATCCTGGTGGTGGCCGCCGACGACGGCGTGATGCCGCAGACGATCGAGGCGGTCAACCACGCCCAGGCCGCCGAGGTGCCGATCGTGGTCGCGGTCAACAAGATCGACAAGGAGGGTGCCGACCCGTCCAAGATCCGCGGCCAGCTCACCGAATACGGGCTGATCCCGGAGGAGTACGGCGGCGACACGATGTTCGTCGACATCTCGGCGAAGAACAACGTCAACATCGAGCAGCTGCTCGAGTCGGTGTTGCTCACCGCCGACGCTTCGCTGGACCTTCGGGCCAACCCCGACATGGAGGCTCAGGGTGTGGCCATCGAGGCGCACCTGGACCGCGGTCGCGGCCCGGTGGCCACGGTGCTGGTGCAGCGCGGCACCTTGCGGGTCGGCGACTCCATCGTCGCCGGCGACGCCTACGGCCGCGTCCGGCGCATGGTCGACGAACACGGCGAGGACGTCGAAGAGGCGATGCCGTCACGTCCGGTGCAGGTCGTCGGCTTCACGTCGGTGCCCGGCGCCGGTGACAACCTGCTGGTCGTCGACGAGGACCGGATCGCCCGCCAGATCGCCGACCGGCGCAATGCCCGCAAGCGCAACGCGCTGGCCGCCCGGGCCCGCAAGCGGATCAGCCTGGAAGACCTGGATTCGGTGCTCAAGGAGACCAGCCAGCTCAACCTGATCCTCAAGGGCGACAACTCCGGCACCGTCGAGGCTCTCGAAGAGGCCCTGCTGGGCATCAAGGTCGACGACGAGGTGGAGCTGCGGGTCATCGACCGCGGTGTCGGTGGCGTCACCGAAACCAACGTCAACCTGGCCTCGGCCTCGGATGCCATCATCATCGGCTTCAATGTGCGGGCCGAGGGCAAGGCGACCGAGCTGGCCAACCGCGAGGGTGTGGAGATCCGCTACTACTCGGTGATCTACCAGGCCATCGACGAGATCGAGAGCGCGCTCAAGGGCATGCTCAAACCGGTCTACGAGGAGAAGGAGCTCGGCCGCGCCGAGATCCGGGCGATCTTCCGGTCGTCCAAGGTCGGCAACATCGCCGGCTGCCTCGTCACCTCCGGCATCATGCGGCGCAACGCCAAGGCGCGCCTGCTGCGCGACAACGTCGTGGTGTCCGAGAACCTCACCGTCTCGTCGCTGCGGCGGGAGAAGGACGACGTCACAGAGGTTCGCGACGGCTACGAGTGTGGTCTGACGCTGACGTACTCCGACATCAAGGAGGGCGACGTCATCGAGACCTACGAGCTGGTCGAGAAGGAAAGGACCTAGGAGCTTCCGCTTATGGCTGATCCCGCACGGGCGAAGCGGCTGGCCAAGCGCATCTCCACCGTCGTCGCCTCGGCGATCGAGTACGAGATCAAAGATCCTCGACTCGCCGGGGTGACGATCACGGATGCCAAGGTCACCAACGATCTGCACGACGCCACGCTGTACTACACGGTGCTGGGCCGGTCTCTCGACGAGGAGCCGGACTACGCCGCGGCCGCAGCGGCGTTGGAGAAGGCCAAGGGGGTGCTGCGGACCAAGGTCGGCGCCGCCACCGGGGTCCGATTCACCCCGACGCTGGCCTTCGTCCGGGACACGGTGCCCGATGCGGCACACCGGATGGAGGAGCTGCTGGCTCGTGCGCGGGCGGCCGATGAGGATTTGGCCAGAGTCCGCCAGGGAGCCAAGCACGCCGGCGAGGCCGACCCGTACCGTGTAAGCGGGGCGGAGAGCATGGACGGGCCGGACGCTGAGGACATGGGTGACTTCGACACACTCGATGACGGACGCCACGACTGACACCGTGGCACCGGGCGCGCGGGTGGATGCCCGTGACGCTGCGGAGCTGCTGTCCGCGGCATCGACGGTCAGCGTCGTGTGCCATGTCTTCCCGGACGCCGACACCATCGGCGCCGGGCTGGCTCTGGCACTGGTGCTGGAACGGGCGGACAGGGCCGTCGAGGTCGGCTTCGCCGAGCCCGCGACACTTCCGGAATCACTGCAGTCGCTGCCCGGCTGCCATCTGCTGGTGGCACCGCAGGACATGCGCCGCGACGCCGACCTGGTGATCACCGTCGACGTCCCCAGCGTGGACCGGCTCGGCGAGTTGCGCGACCTCGCCGCTCCCGGCGGGAATGTCCTGGTCATCGACCATCACGCCTCCAACACCCTGTTCGGTTCGGCGAACCTGGTGGATCCGTCCGCCGATTCGACGACGATGCTGATCGCCGAGATGCTCGACGCCGGCGACATGGCGATCGACCCGGGGGTCGCCCATTGCCTGTACGCCGGGCTGACCACCGACACCGGATCGTTCCGGTGGGCCAGCCCGCGGGCGCACCGGCTGGCCGCACGGTTGGTCGAGCTCGGCGTGGACAACGCCGCGGTGAGCCGCGCGCTGCTGGACACCCATCCGTTCGCCTGGTTGCCGATGCTGTCGCGGGTGCTGGGGTCGGCGCGGCTGATTCCCGACGCTGCGGGTGGGCGCGGGCTGGTGTACGCGATGGTCGACCACGACGAATGGGCCGACGCCCGCTCGGAGGAAGTCGAGAGCATCGTCGACATCGTCCGCACCACCCAGCAGGCCGAGGTGGCCGTGGTGTTCAAGGAGATCAGGCCGCGGGTCTGGACGGTGTCGATGCGGTCGAAGTCGGTCGATCTCGCCGCGGTCGCCACCGGCTTCGGCGGTGGCGGCCATCGGCTGGCGGCCGGCTACACCGCGTTCGGAGACGCCGCCGACGTGGTCGCGGCGCTGCGTGCCGCCCTCGGCTGACAGTGACCGACGCAGTCGAGCCGGCGACCGGCCGGCGCATCGCCGCGCTGGCGTTTCCGGCCCTGGGCGTGCTGGCTGCCGAACCCGTCTACCTGCTTTTCGACCTGGCCATCGTCGGACGGCTGGGCGCGCTGAGCCTGGCCGGGCTGGCCATCGGCGCGTTGATCATGGGTGTGCTCAGTTCACAGCTGACGTTCCTGGCCTACGGCACCACCGCGCGCGCGGCCCGTTTCCACGGAATCGGTGACCGGGTCGCGGCGATCGGGGAGGGCGTGCAGGCGACCTGGCTGGCGCTGGGCATCGGCACCGCGATCGTGATCACGGTGCAGGTGACGGCGCGGCCACTGGTCTCCGCACTGTCGGGCGATCCGGAGATCACCGCGGCCGCACTGCCCTGGGTGCGCATCGCCAGCCTGGCGGTGCCGGCGATCCTGGTGGCCGCGGCCGGCAACGGCTGGATGCGCGGCGTGCAGGACACCGTGCGCCCGCTGCGCTATGTGGTGGTCGGATTCGCGTTGTCCGCGGTGCTGTGCCCGGTGCTCGTGTTCGGCTGGTTCGGCGCTCCGGAGCTGGGGTTGCCGGGATCTGCGGTGGCCAATGTGGTCGGCCAGTGGTTGGCCGCGGTCCTGTTCTTCCGGGCGTTGATCGTCGAGAAGGTGTCGCTGGGTCTGCGGCCTGCGTTGCTGCGTGCCCAGCTGGTCATGGGCCGCGATCTGGTGTTGCGCACCATGGCCTTTCAGGCTTGCTTCGTCTCGGCGGGTGCGGTCGCGGCCCGTTTCGGCGCGGCGGCGGTGGCTGCGCACCAGGTGGTGCTGCAGCTGTGGAGTTTCCTCGCGCTGGTGCTGGACTCCTTGGCCATCGCGGCGCAGTCGCTGGTCGGGGCGGCACTGGGAGCGGGCCAGCTGACGCACGCCAAGTCGGTGGCCTGGCGGGTCACGATCTTCTCTGCGGTCGCCGCAGCGGTGCTCGCCGCGGTGTTCGCACTGGGCGCATCGGTGTTGCCGACGCTGTTCACCCACGACGAGGCCGTGCTCGACGAGATCGGTGTGCCCTGGTGGTTCCTGGTCGCGCAGCTGCCGATCGCCGGGGTGGTGTTCGCGGTCGACGGAGTGCTGCTCGGGGCCGGGGATGCACGGTTCATGCGGACCGCGACCCTGATCAGCGCGCTGGCCGGGTTCCTGCCGCTGATCTGGCTGTCGCTGGCGTTCGGCTGGGGCCTGGTGGGCATCTGGGCGGGGCTGACCACCTTCATGGTGCTGCGGCTGGTGTTCGTCGGGTGGCGGGTGTTGTCCGGCAGCTGGCTGGTGTCGGGCATCTCCTAGCCGCCCCACGTTTCTGGCGCGAGCGTGCGTGTCTGCGGCCGACACACCGGGCAACAGCGCGATCTCACGCACGCTCGAGCTACGCCGGCCGGACGGCCGCCAGAACCGCCCAGACCGGCCGCTTGCCGGCATGCCGCGATGTGACGGTGACGTCGGTGAACCCGGCCGAACGGCACAGTGCGGCAAACGCTTCGGCCTGCTGTGCGGTCCAGCCGTGGCTGGCGAAACCGGATGCGCCGGGCTGGGTCTGCCGTTCGACGGCCAGCAGCCGGCCACCCGGTGCGAGCACCCGGCGGATCTCGACGAGTGCGGCATCGACGTCGCGCCAGTGGTGCACGGTCGCCAGAGCCCACACGACGGTGGCCGATCCGGTGTCGACGGGCAGTGCCTCGGCGCTGCCCGGCGCCCAGGTGATGGCCGGATCGCGGGTGACGGCGCGGGCCACCCGCAGCATGGCCGTCGACGGGTCGACACCGGTGGCCCGAGCGCCCCGCTGTGCGGCGGTGCGTACCGCGTTGCCCGGTCCACAGCCGATGTCGAGGACGTGATCGCCGGCCGCGGGCGTGGTGAGGTCGGCCGCCAGCCGGGCGGCGGGGTGCCCGGTCAGCAGGAACACCGCCGCGAAGAGGGTGCCGGTGATTCCCGAGAAGCCGGGGTGATCGCCGTGGTGGTTGACCGCTGCCGGATGCGCGTCGCTCATGATCTCGAGCTTGCCGGTTCAGGCCGGGTCACGTCACGTGTCCCGGCCCGCCGAGCGTGCGCGAACTCGCTCTGGGCCCCGGCGTGTCGCCCGCAGACGCGCACGCTCGCGAGGTGGGGAGGGTGCGGGGGAGGCTCTCAGCGGACCTGGCCGCGGCCGCGCTCCATGACCCCGCTGCGGCTGGCGGCGATGTCGTCGCCGCTCGCGCTCTTCATCCACTCCCGTGCCGCGGCCGCCTCCTGCCACAGCGGCGCGGCGTTCTGCGCCTCGTCGATCTGGTGGTAGGACTCGAGCAGGGCGCGCACCGCCCGCTGGTTGTTGCCGACGATCGACGTGGCGATGCCGCGCGCGGTGGCCAGCAGCTCACCGTGCGGCACCACCTGGGTGACCAGCCCGCAGCGCAGGGCCTCCTCGGCAGACAGATAGTCACCGGTCATGCTCATCCGCCGGGCCATCCCGACCCCGACCTTCTGCGGCAGCCGCACCGACAGCCCCCAGGTCGGCAGCAGCCCGACCCGGGCGTGGGTGTCGGCGAAGCGGGCCTGCTCGGAGGCGATCAGGATGTCGCAGTACAGCGCGATCTCCAGGCCGCCGGTCACCGCAGCACCGTTGATCGCGCCGATCACCGGCTTGGACATCGGCGGCCACTTGGGTGAGATGTCGGGCAGTTCGGTGGTGTCGCCGAGCTCCTTGAGGTCCAGCCCGGCGCAGAACACCGGGTCGGCGCCGGTGAGGACGACCACGTCGACGTCGTCGTCGGCCTGCGCCTCGCGCAGCGCGGCGAACAACCGGGTCCGCAACGCCGCCGACAACGCATTGCGCGACCCGGGCCGGTTCAGGGTCAGGGTGCGGATCCGGTCGGAGGTGTCGACCAGCAGAACCTCAGGAACAGCGTCGCTCATCTGCTCACCGTATCGACACGTGTCAAGCGCCTATCGTTGAGGTCATGTGCCGAAACATCACCGAGCTCCGCGGCCTGGAGCCGGAGGCCACCGCCGAGGAGATCGCGGCGGCCGCGCGCCAGTACGTGCGCAAGGTCAGCGGTGTCACCCGACCGGCGGGGGCCAACGCCGAGGCGTTCGAGACCGCGGTCGCCGAGATCACCGCATCCACCGAGCGGTTGCTCGCCGGCCTGGCGCCGCGCCGCCAGCCACCGAAGACGGTTCCCCCGCTGCGCCGGCCCGAGGTCCGCGCCCGGCTGGGGCTGAGCTGACGTGACGCACACCCTGACCCAGCCGGCGCTCAAGGAGTGGAGCGCGGCGATCCACGCGCTGCTCGACGGCAGGCAGACGGTGTTGTTGCGCAAGGGCGGGATCCACGAGAAGCGCTTCGAGGTCGCCGCCTCGCGTTTCCTGCTCTTCCCCACGGTCGCGCACAGCCATGCCGGGCGGGTCCGGCCCGAGCACCGCGACCTGCTCGCCGGCGCGGCGGCCGACAGCACCGACGAAGACGTGCTGCTGCGGGCCGGGGCGCAGGTCATCGCCGCCATCGAGGTGAACCGCCCGGAGAACCTCGAACAGCTTGCGCCGCTGCATATCTGGACCGACGACTCGGTGCGGGCCGACCGGCTGGACTTCCGCCCCCGGCACCGGCTGACGGTGCTGGTGGTCTCCGCAGCTGCCCTGCAGCAGCCTGTGCGGCTGCCGCGCACCCCGGACTACCGGGGCTGCTCGAGCTGGCTGGAGCTGCCGGTCGGGCCGCGCTGGGGCGACCCGGTGCACGACGCGGGGACCCTGGAACGCATCGCCGAGCGGGTACGCCGCTCAGTCGCCTGACGGGGGCCGGCCCCCGGCCGGCAGGACGAGCCGCGACGCGCCGTCGAGATGCACGGTGTGGCGCGCGGTCGCCAGCGCGGTACCGGTGGCGGTGGGTTCACCGGTGCCGAGGTTGCGGACGAACCGGGGGTGCGAACCGCCGGCGACCAGAACCCGCAGCCGGCTGCCGGCGGGGAACGTGTGCGCGATCGCGTCGAGCTCGATGCGGACCACCCCCGAGTCGGGCGCCGAGGCCCGGTAGCCGTCGCTGATGTTGCTGGAGGCCCCCGCGGCGTCGACCTGGCTGATCCGGACGAACAGGTCGTTGTGCGGGTTGGCACACGAGTGCGACAGTTCGAGCACCGGCGTCCCCACGACATACAGGTCGGCCGGCAACGGATCGCCGGTGAAGGTCGCGACGTCGGCCCGGCGGGCCAGGGCCGTGTCGTCGCGGTAGCCACCGACCGGGGAGAGCAGTCTCCCGCCGACCGTCGGGGTGGGATCGGCGGGGTTGTAGACGAACACCTTCTCGCCACCCTGCTGCGGTGGCGCGCCGGTCAGGGAATCGCCTGCGTTCAGATAGCGCACCTGCTCGGGCATCGGAGGTGGCCAGTCGTCGAGATCGAGCCAGCCCTGCCCGCTCAGGTGCACCCGCACCGGGGTCCGCCGCTGCGGGGGTTCGCCGCCCAGGTGGGTACCGAGCCAGTCCAGGGTTTCGCGGATCACCGTCGGCGCGGCCTTGGTCATCATCTGGCCGTGTGTCCACGGGCCGACGGTGAGGCCGACGGGCACCTCCCGGCTGCGCAGCCGGGAGAACTGGGCGAGGGTCTGCTCGAGGAACAGGTCCTGCCAGCCGGACAGCAGCAGCACCGGAACATCGTGGTGTTCCAAGGCATCCCGCAGGTGTAGCCGATTCCAGAACGGGTCCTCGGGGTGCGGGTGGTCGAGCCAGGACTCGAACCACAGCGCGCCGTCGCCGAGCATCGCCCGGCTCGACTCGGCCAGCGGAAGCCCGTGGGACGCCCGGGTGACCCGACGCTGCGCGCGGGCCTGCTTGAGCAGCGTCAGCAACCGGTTGGGGTCCTCCTGGTGGGCGACCAGATCACTCCAGCCGAGGAAGTCGTTGAGCCCGAACGACCCGTGGCCCCAGCGCGGCCCGCTGACATCGTGGGGGCCGACGGTGATCACCGCGGCCTTCATCTCCGGCGGCGGGTCGGTCAGCAACGCCCACTGGGTGAAACCCAGATAGGACAGCCCGACGGTGCCGAAGGTGCCGGTGAACCACGGCTGGTCGCGCAGCCAGGCGACGGTGTCGGCGCCGTCTTCGATCTCGTAGATCATCGGGGAGAACTCGCCGCCGGAGCCGAAGGTGCCCCGCACGCTCTGGATCAGCACGTGATAGCCGCGCGCGGCGTACACCGAGCCGAATGCGGCGGCGAACGGGAAACCGCGCCCGTAGGGCCCGCGCACCAGCAGCGTGCCGGCGGCCGGGCCGGAGCGGGGCTGGTACAGGTCGGCGACCAGGTCGACCCCGTCGCGCATCGGAACCCGCAGCCCGCGGTGCACGACCACGCCCGTCGTCGGCGGCGGCACCCCCAGCAGCCCGCTGAGGATCCGTCCTGCGACGCCCGGTCGGGAAGGCGATGCGGTGGTCACGGCTTCGGGAACAGCGCTCATTGTCGACAGGCTACTCATCGGCCGAACGGCGGCTCGTCGTCATCGAGAGCCTGCACGACTTTTCCCATCAACCAGCTGATCGCCCGGGTGGCCTCGGGTCCGGACAGGCCCCAGGCCCCGACCAGCCGCTCGTAGGCCGGCACATGCCACAACACGTCGAGCAGCCCCGCCGCCATCCGCTGGTCGACATCGGGCCAGTGCGGCACCGCCCCGAGAACCGACCGGCGCAGCGCGGCGCGGCGGCGGGCCTCCACGGAGGCGAAGGTGGGGTCGTGGGTGTGCTCGACCGATTCTCTCACCGAGAAGCGTTGCAGGGCAGCGAATACCCGGCTGGTCACCTGGTCGAGGTTGCTCAGGTCGACGTCTTCGTAGGTGATGCCCGCCTCCTGTTCGAGGCGTTGCATCACCGCGTCGTGCAACACCTGCTCGGAGGGGAAGTGCCGGTAGACGGTCCGCTCGCCGACCCCGGCGCGCGCGGCGACCGCGCGGAACGTCAGCTCCCGCCAGTCCCAGCTGTCGAACTCGTGCACCAGTTCGCCGGCCGCGGTGACGATGCGCTCGCGGGTCCGGGCGGCCTTCTCGCGGCGTGCCCGGTTGTCATAGCTGCGTCTGGGGGGGATTGACGGCTCGCCCATAATCGTGACAGTTTACTGTCACCAAAGTGGTGGGAGGTCGTCGTGGTCTCATCGGGTGAGTTGATGGCCGCCGCGGTCGCGCGGACCGGGCTCGAGGACTTCGGTCCCGACTCGTTCCGGGAAGGGCTGGACATCCTGGTGCGCGCACTGGGAGACGAGGCCCGGCTCAACGCCCGCGGTGAGGCCTACATCTACCAGCGCCTGATCGGCCACCTCTGTCAGCGGCTGCAGGTCGAGGACTGGTTCGCGCGCCACCCGGAGATCGACGACGAGCAGATCGCCGCGCCGCTGTTCGGGCTCGGGCTGCCCCGCACCGGGTCCACCGCGCTGTCGTTCCTGCTGGCCCAGGACCCGGACATCCGGTACCTGCGCAGCTGGGAGTCCGCGCAGCCGTGCCCGCCGCCGTCCACGGTGCACGGGGTGGACCCGCGGATTCCTCCCGAGCAGCGGCCCGTCATCGTCGGCAGCAGACACCACGTCCCCAACGACGTGCACGGGCCGATGGAGTGCCTGGACCTGATGGCGCTGGACTTCACCTCGCAGATCTTCCAGGCCTTCGCCCAGGTGCCGTCCTACTCCCGATGGCTGGTGGAGCGGGCCGATTTCGAGCCCACCTATCGCTACCAGCGCCGGGTGCTCAAACTGCTGCAGTGGGGTGCGCCGGTGAAGCCGTGGCGGCTCAAGTCGCCGGCCCACATGCTCTCGCTGGATCACCTCGACCGGGTCTTCCCCGATGCGCGTTTCGTCATGACGCACCGGGATCCGACCGATGTGATGCTGTCGGTGACCGATGTCTACGCCGACATCGTCGGAGGCTTCACCGACGACGTGGACCTCGGATACCTCGGCGAGCTGAACGTGAGCCAGTGGTCGACCGGGGTGCAGCGCACGCTGGAGTTCCGCGCCCGCGACGGTGACGGCCGCTTCCACGACATCGATTTCCGGGCGATGCAGGACGATCCGATCGGGCAGGTGCGCCGGCTCTACGGGTGGCTCGGTGAACCCGTGAGCGAGGAGTTCGAGTGCCGGATGCGGGCCTGGTGGGACGCCAACGCCGACAACCGCGAACCCCACCCGAAAGCCGAGCCGGAGGCGTTCGGGCTGGATCTCGACGCCGTCCGGCCCCGGTTCGCCCGCTATGTGAACACCTATCTGAGGAGCCCCGATGCCGACTGACCTGACCGGCGGGATCGACCTGACCCGTGAGGACGTGTTCGCCGAGCGTCCCGACGACCCGCAGATGCGTGACTCGGTCAGCTTCTGGGTGTTCGACGGCGACGGCGCGGTCGGGCTGCCGCGGATCGGGATCGAAGCGCTGGCCGCGACGTGGGAAGCCCACCAGATGCAGATCAACGTGGCATTTCCCGACGGCCGCGTCTACCGCCTGCGCGAGGAGGCCGCCGCCCGCCCGCCGTTCGACGCGCACGGCCGGCCCAGGGTGCTGGGGGCCGGCCCGCTGGCCTTCACCTGCGTCGAACCGTTCGACGTGTGGCGCCTGGCCTTCGACGGGCCGGCGACCCAGACCTCGTCGACCGACCTGATCGCCGGCCGTAAGAACGGTCCGTCGGTGGATCTGCGCTTCGAGGTGGAGGCTCGGATGGCGGTGCCGCCGTGGGTGCAGGGTGCGCTGCAGCCCGACGCCGACACCCAGTTGCGCACCTCCCTGGTCGGGAACCTGATGGGTGGGCCGCGCTACGAACAGCTCTTCCGGGCCACCGGTTGGGTCGAGGTGGGCGGTCAGCGCCAGGACTTCACCGGTACCGGATTGCGGATCCGCCGCCAGGGAGTGCGCAAGCTGGAGGGTTTCTGGGGGCACTGCTGGCAGTCGGCGCTGTTCCCCAGTGGCCGGGCGTTCGGCTACATCGCCTACCCGCCGCGTCCCGACGGCGAGCCGGCGTTCAACGAGGGCTACCTGTTCGACGGCGACGGCGCCTTGATCCCGGCCCGGGTGGTGAGCGCACCGTGGCTGACCCGGCTGCGCCCGCCGGGCGAGGACGTCTCCGTGGTCCTGGAGACCGAGCGGGGCACCGTGCCCATCGCGGGGGAGACCGTGGTGTCGACCCACGACATCACCGACCCCAGCGAGGTGCCCGCCGACGTGCTGGCCAAGATGGCCAACTGGTCGTTCCCGGCGTTGCAGCAGGCCGGGGTTCGCTACCGCGTCGACGGCGAGGAGGCGATCGGCATGCTCGAACGGTCGAGCCCGATGGACCGGATCGTCCGGGACTGAGCCAGCAGACCGTCAGCAGATTCAGTAGATGTAGTACGGGCTCAGTTCGTGGGCCCGCTGCAGGTTGGTCTGCATGCAGTCCGGGTCGGGTTCGGAGTAGATCGGTGAGTAGAACAGCGACTGCTGGATGACCCCGTAGCTGGTCTTGAACGCCACCATGCAGGTGATCCACCAGCGGTTGTTCCAGTCGGTGGGTTTCATCACCCAGTACTGCGCGGCGCGGTGGCCGTTGATGTCGAGCTCGATGGCGTCGGCCGGCAGCGTCTCCTCGTAGGTGCGCCACACGAACGGCTGGACGGCCATCTGGTAGTTCCCGGCGTCGTACTTGCAGCGCAGGCTGTTCTCCGGGGTCGGTGGCGTGTACGCCAGACCGATTCGCTGCACGACATCGAGCGGGATGTCGCTGCACGGATCGAAGGGGTCGGGGTCGACGACGTCGACCACCGGGTACTTGATCGTGGTCGAGACGTTCGGCAACGGGGCTCCGGTCGAGCGCAGGTCGACCCGCTCGGTTCCCACCGAGCCGGGCGGTGTGGTCTGCCACACCACCACGACCGCTGCGACCAGCGCGCACAGCGCCGAGAACAGTCGCAGCTTGGCGACCATCGCACCCCCTCGAGTTCGTTGCTCGGATCCTGCGGCCCTGCGGGGAGTGTAGCGGCCGGGGCCGCCCGCCGGACGCGATACCTAGAACACGTTCTAGTTGCCGGATGAGCGTGGGTTCCCCGCACCAGTAGGCTGGTCTGTTGTGACCAGTGACGATCGACGTCCGACGCTGTGGGCGGTCAGCGACCTCCACACCGGACACACCGGCAACAAGCCCGTGGCCGAGTCGCTGTACCCGGCCTCACCCGACGACTGGCTGATCGTTGCCGGTGACGTCGCCGAACGCACCGACGAGATCCGCTGGGCACTGGACCTGCTGCGCAAGCGGTTCGCCAAGGTGATCTGGGTGCCGGGCAACCACGAGCTGTGGACGACCAACCGCGACCCGATGCAGATCTTCGGCAAGGCCCGCTACGACTATCTGGTCAACATGTGCGACGAGATGGGTGTGCTGACCCCCGAGCATCCCTATCCGGTGTGGACCGAGGAGGGCGGGCCGGCGACCATCGTGCCGATGTTCCTGCTCTACGACTACTCGTTCCTGCCCCAGGGCGCCGGGACCAAGGCCGAGGGGCTGGCCATCGCCAAGGAACGCAACATCGTCGGGACCGACGAGTATCTGCTCTCGGCGGAGCCCTACTCGACCCGCGACGCGTGGTGCCGGGAGCGGTTGGCCTACACCCGCAAGCGGCTCGAGGATCTGGACTGGATGATGCCGACCGTGCAGATCAACCATTTCCCGATGGTGCGCGAGCCCTGCGACGCGATGTTCTATCCGGAGTTCGCGCTGTGGTGCGGCACCACCGCGACGGCGGACTGGCACACCCGGTACAACGCGGTGTGCTCGGTCTACGGTCACCTGCACATTCCGCGCACCACCTGGTATGACGGTGTGCGCTTCGAGGAGGTGTCGGTCGGCTATCCCCGGGAGTGGCGCCGGCGTCGGCCCTACCGCTGGCTGCGCCAGATCCTGCCCGACCCGAAGTACGCCCCCGGCTATCTCAACGAGTTCGGCGGTCACTTCCAGATCACCCAGGAGATGCGCGAGCACGCCGCCAAGGTGCAGCAGCGGATCGCGAGCAGGCGGGCATGACCGCAGCAACCCTGCTTGCCGGGGTGCTGACCGGCTCGCCCGGCGCGCTGGCCGCTGCCGAGTTGTACACCGACCCCGCCGAACTCGCGCCGCTGCCCGAGGAAGAGCCGTTGATCGCGAAGTCGGTGGCCAAGCGACGCAACGAGTTCGTCACGGTGCGCCACTGTGCGCGTGTGGCGCTGGCTGACCTCGGGGTGGGGCCGGTCCCGATCCTCAAGGGGGAGAAGGGCGAGCCCTGCTGGCCCGACGGTGTCGTCGGCAGCCTCACCCACTGCGCGGGATTCCGCGGTGCCGCGGTGGGCCGCAGCGCGCACGTCCGGTCGGTGGGCATCGACGCCGAACCCCACGACACGCTGCCCGACGGGGTCCTGGAGGCCATCAGCCTGCCGGTCGAACGGCACGAACTCGGGCGCCTGCCCGCCGCCGTGCACTGGGACCGGGTGCTGTTCTGCGCCAAGGAGGCCACCTACAAGGCGTGGTATCCGCTGACCCGGCGCTGGCTGGGATTCGAGGACGCGCACATCCGCTTCGACGTCGACGGCTCGGGCCAGGCCGGGACGTTCACCTCGGAGATCCTGATCGACCCGGCCGCGCTGACGGGTCCGCCGCTGACGGCTCTGTCGGGGCGCTGGTCGGTGCGCGACGGTATCGCCCTGACGGCGATCGTGCTGTGAGCGATCCCGGAATCGTCGTCGTCGACAAGCCGCGCGGTATGACCAGCCACGACGTCGTGGGGCGGTGCCGGCGGTTGTTCGGCACCCGCAAGGTCGGGCACGCCGGAACGCTGGACCCGATGGCGACCGGAGTGCTGGTGGTCGGTATCGAGCGCGCCACCAAGATCCTCGGGCTGCTCACCGCGACCGACAAGTCCTACCTCGCGACGATCAGGCTCGGCCAGACCACGTCCACCGAGGACGCTGAAGGCGAACTCCTGCAGGAGGTTTCGGCCGCCGACGTGACCGATGCCCAGATCGAGGCGGCCGTGGCGGCACTGCGCGGGGCCATCGAGCAGATCCCGTCAGCGGTCAGCGCGATCAAGATCGCGGGTAAGCGGGCCTACCAGATGGTCAGGGACGGCGAGACCGTCGAGATCCCGGCCCGTCCGGTGCGGATCGACCGATTCGACGTGATCGCCGTGCATCGCGACGGCGATGTGGTCGATGTCGAGGTGGCGGTGGACTGTTCGAGCGGCACCTACATCCGGGCACTGGCGCGCGACGTCGGTGCCGCGCTCGGTGTCGGCGGTCACCTCACCGCGCTGCGGCGCACCCGGGTCGGCGGGTTCGGCCTGGATCAGGCGCGCACCCTGGAGTCGCTGGCCGAGGATGCGGCCCTGAGCTATTCACTGGACGAAGCGTGCCTGCAGACCTTTCCCCGGCGGGAGCTGACCGAGGCCGAAGCCACCGACACCGGGCACGGCAGACCGCTGAGCCCGTACGGTCTCGAGGGCATCTACGCGGCGACCGCGCCGGACGGCCGGGTGATGGCGTTGCTGGAAGACGCGGGATCGCGGACGAAGTCGATCGTCGTGATCCGTCCCGCCACGCTGTAGGACGCGACTGGACCCGCCCGGCTGGCTCGTCAGCAGTACAACCGCTCGAACTCCCGGATGGACTTGTCGATGTCACCCTTGACCGCGCGCACCGCGGCCGAACCGACGGGGCCGAACAGCGGCGCCCCGCCCAGGTCCATCCGCACCGTGAACGTGCAGCCCTCGTCGGTCGCGGTGACCCGCATCGACAGCTTGTAGCGGGTGCCGCCGACACCCTCGCCGCTGATCGCCAGCGCGGTGGGCGGGTCGTACTCCCGCACGGTCCAGGTGACCCGGTTGCGCATGCCCTTGGCCCCCGCGACACCCACCACGGTCGCGCCGACCTCGAGCTGTTCGGGCAGTTCCGAGCGCCACCCCTGGTGCATCGTCATCCAGTCACCGAGGGCGGACAGGTCCGAGGCATGCGCCCACGCCTCGTCGGCGGGCATCGCCAGCGACCGGGACAACTCGAGCTTGGCCATGCCCCGGATGCTAGGCGACCACCCAGATCGCCTCGGCGGCCGGGCTTCCCAGATCCACCGTCGTCTCGGCGGACTCGGCGGATCCCGACCCCGGCCGGGCCGGCTGCCGCACGGCCACCGAGATCATGCCGGCGAAGTCTCTGCGCGCCACCACGCGCAGCCGCGCATCCAGGGCGATGCCGACGGTGTCGAAGTAGCGCAGCATCTCCGGGTCGGCGTCGGAGATGCGCGCGATGGTGCCGGCCTCGCCGTCCTGACAGACCGACAGCTGGCGGGCGGGAGGGGTGGGCACCTGCCCGTCGGCGGCCGGGATCGGGTCGCCGTGCGGATCGCGGGTCGGATAGCCCAGCTTGGCGTCGATGCGCATCAGCATCCGGTCGGACACCGCGTGCTCGAGCACCTCGGCCTCGTCGTGCACCTCGTCCCAGCTGTATCCCAGCTCGCGCACCAGGAACGTCTCCATCAGCCGGTGCCGGCGCACCATCGCCAGCGCGGCACGGCGCCCGGCGTCGGTGAGCGTGACCGCGCCGTACTTCTCGTGGTCGACCAGGCCCTGGTCGGCGAGCTTGCGGATCGACTCGGAGGCGGTGCTGGCCGACACGCCGATGCGCTCGGCCAGCAGCTTCGTGCTGACCTTGTCGTGCGACCACTCCTGGGCGGTCCAGATGACCTTCAGATAGTCCTGCGCCACCGTCGACAGATCGGCGGCCGCGGCGGGGCTGTCCTCAGGACTCACAACGTCAAAGTTTAGGCAATCATCACCTGATCTGGGTGGTGCTGCTGGGTCGGCGTTGACGTCGGGTCGTAGGCTACGGCTGTGCAGCGCTGGCGAGGCCAGGGGGAGATCCCGACGGACTGGGGCCGATGTGTCGTCACCATCGGCGTGTTCGACGGCGTCCACCGCGGGCATCAGGAGCTGATCAGCCGTGCCGTGAAGGCCGCCCGGTCGCGCGGGGTGCCGTCGGTGCTGATGACCTTCGACCCGCACCCGATGGAGGTCGTCTTCCCCGGCAGCCACCCGGCGCAGCTGACCACGCTCACCCGGCGCGCCGAGCTGGTCGAGGAGATGGGCATCGACGTCTTCCTGGTGATGCCGTTCACCTCGGACTTCATGAAGCTGACCCCGGAGCGCTACGTGCACGAGCTGCTCGTCGAGCGGCTGCACGTCGTCGAGGTGGTGGTCGGGGAGAACTTCACCTTCGGCAAGAAGGCCGCGGGCAACGTCGAGTTGCTGCGCAAGGCCGGCGAGCGGTTCGGCTTCGCCGTCGATTCGCTGAACCTGGTGGCCGAGCACCACCGCGACGAGACGGTGACGTTCTCGTCGACCTACATCCGGTCCTGCGTCGACGCCGGTGACATGGTGGCCGCCGCCGAGGCGCTCGGACGCCCGCACCGCGTCGAGGGCGTGGTGGTCCGCGGGGACGGCCGGGGCAAGGTGCTGGGCTACCCGACGGCCAACGTGGCGCCGCCGATGTATTCGGCGATCCCGGCCGACGGGGTCTACGCCGCGTGGTTCACCCTGCTCGGGCACGGCCCGGTGGTGGGCAGCGTCATCCCCGGGGAGCGCTACCAGGCCGCCGTGTCGGTGGGCACCAATCCGACGTTCTCCGGGCGCACCCGCACCGTCGAGGCGTTCGTGCTGGACACCACCGCCGACCTGTACGGCCAGCACGTCGCCGTCGACTTCGTCGCCCGGCTGCGTGGCCAGGAGAAATTCGATTCGGTGAACGACCTGGTCACGGCGATGGGCGCGGACACCGAGCGGGCCCGCACCATCCTGTCCGCCCACTGAGCAGCCGGGTGGTGCGTGATTCGGTGGTTGCCGTCTGCGCTGCTAGACTGCCTGCCGACCCGGCGCGCGCTGCAGTTCGCGGTGGCCGCGCCCTCCGGAGCAGATCCGGATTCGAAAGATCGCGGACCGAATTGATGGAGTTGTTTCGTGGCGCTCACTGCCGAACAGAAGAAAGACATCCTGGGCTCGTACGGCCTGCATGACACCGACACCGGCTCGCCGGAGGCGCAGGTCGCCCTGCTGACCAAGCGGATCATCGACCTCACCGAACACCTCAAGATGCACAAGCACGACCACCACTCGCGCCGCGGGCTGCTGCTGCTGGTCGGTCGCCGCCGCCGGCTGCTGAAGTACGTCGCCCAGGTCGACGTCGAGCGCTACCGTTCGCTGATCGAGCGCCTCGGTCTGCGCCGCTGATTCCAGTCACCACCGGCGCCGGGCACCAGTCATGCGAACCCTGGTCGTGGTGGCGTCCGTCGCCACCGTGGCGGCGGGGATGGTGACCGGCTGCTCGTCGTCGACACCGGCCTCGGATCTGGTCGTGGGGGACTGCCTGAAGATGGGTGGGCCCCCGGACCGCCCGGAGGCCACCGAAGTCGACTGCGGCTCACCGGAGTCGAACTTCACCGTGGTGGCGGTGCACTCCGGTTCGGCCGACAGCCCCGAGGAATGCCCCTCGGACGTCGACTCCTACTACTCGATGCGCGGGTCGTTCTCCGACTCGCGCACCACGGTGTGCCTCGACATCGACTGGGTCGTCGGCCAGTGCATGAGCATCGACCCGGACAACGGGCGTGCACCGGTGCGGGTGGATTGCGCCGACAGCGCTTCGCCAGGACGTCAGCGCGCGACCCAGATCCTGTCCGATGTCGCCAACGCCGACCAGTGCGGCAGCGGTGTCGGTTACCCCTACGAGGAGCGCAACTTCACCGTGTGTGTCGAGGACGTGCGCTGAACCCGGGGATTAGGGGTTTGCGGTGTACCGGGATGTACCATGGGTGCGTTCGGCTGCCGCAGGCGCGAACAACCGGGTGCGGTCCCCGCAGATCCGCAGGGATCGTTCCCGCGTGACACGAACAGAACCGCCGATCGCGCGGTCTTCGGTAGTGGCTGCCGGAGGGAACCTTCCGGCCGCTTCGATCGACGGCCGTCGACGCATCGGGGCTTGGGCTGTGCCGGGCCATCCGGCAACAGGAACTCACGCGTGCTCACGCGAAACAGTTGAATGATCGACCCCAGAGAGGCCGTACGGACGTCTATGTCTGTCGTAGAAATTGATGAAGGCGTGTTCGAATCCACCGCCGTGATCGACAACGGGAGCTTCGGCACCCGCACCATCCGCTTCGAGACCGGCCGGCTTGCCCAGCAGGCCGCCGGAGCCGTCGTCGCCTACCTCGACGACGAAACCATGCTGCTGAGCGCCACCACCGCCAGCAAGAGCCCCAAGGACCACTTCGACTTCTTCCCGCTCACCATCGACGTCGAGGAGCGGATGTACGCCGCGGGCCGCATCCCCGGCTCGTTCTTCCGCCGCGAGGGCCGGCCGTCCACCGACGCCATCCTGACCTGCCGGCTGATCGACCGTCCGCTGCGGCCGTCGTTCGTCAGCGGTCTGCGCAACGAGATCCAGGTCGTGGTGACGGTGCTGAGCCTGGACCCCAAGGACCTGTACGACGTGCTGGCGATCAACGCCGCCTCGGCATCCACCCAGATCTCCGGGCTGCCCTTCTCCGGGCCGGTCGGCGGCGTGCGGGTGGCCCTGATCGACGGCCAGTGGGTGGCTTTCCCCACCGTCGAGCAGTTGGAGTCGGCCGTGTTCGACATGGTCGTGGCCGGACGGAAGGTCGGTGACGACGTCGCGATCATGATGGTCGAGGCGGAAGCCACCGAGAACGTCATCGAGCTCGTCTCCGGTGGCGCGGGCGCGCCGACCGAGAGTGTGGTGGCCGAGGGGCTGGAGGCGGCCAAGCCGTTCATCTCGGTGCTCTGCGATGCCCAGGCCGAACTGGCCGGCAAGGCCGGCAAGGAGACCGCCGAGTACCCGCTGTTCCCGGAGTACGGCGAGGACGTGTACTACTCGGTCGCCTCGGTGGCCACCGACGCGCTGTCGGAGGCGCTGACCATCGCCGGCAAGAACGAGCGCAACGAGCGCACCGACGAGATCAAGGTCGAGGTGCTCGACCGGCTGGCCGAGCAGTTCGCCGGCCGGGAGAAGGAGATCGGCGCCGCGTTCCGGTCGCTGACCAAAAAGCTTGTCCGGCAGCGGATCCTGACCGATCATTTCCGCATCGACGGCCGTGGTGTCACCGACATCCGGGCGCTGAGTGCCGAAGTCGCGGTGATCCCGCGGGCCCACGGCAGCGCCCTGTTCGAGCGCGGCGAGACCCAGATCATGGGCGTGACCACGCTGGACATGATCAAGATGGCCCAGC
Source organism: Actinomycetota bacterium (assembly GCA_034190095.1). Taxonomy (GTDB): domain Bacteria; phylum Actinomycetota; class Actinomycetes; order Mycobacteriales; family Mycobacteriaceae; genus Mycobacterium. Next base: position 24,796 of record JAXHTL010000018.1, on the reverse strand, counting down.
AGATCGACTCGCTGGGGCCCGAGACCAGCAAGCGTTACATGCACCACTACAACTTCCCGCCGTTCTCCACCGGTGAGACCGGCCGGGTCGGCTCGCCCAAGCGTCGCGAGATCGGCCACGGCGCGCTGGCCGAGCGGGCGCTGATGCCGGTGCTGCCCAGCGTCGAGGAGTTCCCCTACGCCATCCGGCAGGTCTCCGAGGCGCTCGGCTCCAACGGTTCGACCTCGATGGGGTCGGTGTGTGCCTCGACGCTGTCGCTGCTCAACGCCGGTGTGCCGCTCAAGGCGCCGGTGGCCGGCATCGCGATGGGTCTGGTCTCCGACGACGTCGAGGTGGACGGAAAGACCGAGCGCCGCTTCGTCACGCTGACCGACATCCTGGGAGCCGAGGACGCCTTCGGTGACATGGACTTCAAGTGTGCCGGCACCAAGGACTTCGTCACCGCGCTGCAGCTCGACACCAAGCTCGACGGGATCCCGTCCCAGGTGCTGGCCGGTGCGCTGGCCCAGGCCAAGGACGCCCGGATCACCATCCTCGAGGTGATGGCCGAGGCCATCGACGAGCCCGACGAGATGAGCCCCTACGCCCCGCGGATCACCACGATCAAGGTGCCGGTGGACAAGATCGGCGAGGTCATCGGGCCCAAGGGCAAGATGATCAACTCGATCACCGAGGAGACCGGCGCCCAGATCTCGATCGAGGACGACGGCACGGTGTTCGTCGGCGCCGCCGACGGGCTGTCGGCTCAGGCCGCGATCGACAAGATCAACGCGATCGCCAACCCGCAGCTGCCCAAGGTGGGTGAGCGGTTCCTCGGCACGGTGGTGAAGACCACTGATTTTGGAGCCTTCGTCTCGCTGCTGCCGGGTCGCGACGGCCTGGTGCACATCTCCAAGCTGGGCCGCGGTAAGCGGATCGCGAAGGTGGAGGACGTCGCCAAGGTGGGCGACAAGATGCGCGTCGAGATCGCCGACATCGACAACCGCGGCAAGATCTCGCTGGTTCTCGTCGACGAGGAGTCGGACAAGACGGACAGCCCCGCTGACGCTCCGGTCGATGCCGCGACCGCGAGCAGCTGAGTCCGGATCGCTGCGCCGCGCGCGGCGCAGCGAGGACACCGCCGGCTCGGTGCGGCGCACCGAGCTGCCCGGTGGTCTGCGGGTGGTCACCGAGCACATCCCGTCGGTGCATTCGGCATCGGTCGGGGTGTGGGTCGGTGTGGGATCCAGGGACGAGGGCCGCACCGTCGCCGGTGCGGCCCACTTCCTGGAGCACCTGCTGTTCAAGGCGACCCCGACGCGCACCGCGGTGCAGATCGCCCAGGCCGTCGACGCCGTCGGCGGGGAGCTGAACGCGTTCACCGCCCGTGAGCACACCTGCTACTACGCGCACGTGCTGGACTCCGACCTCGAGCTCGCCGTCGACCTGGTCGCCGACGTGGTGCTCAAGGGTCGGTGCGAGGCCCGCGACGTCGAGGTCGAGCGCGATGTGGTGCTCGAGGAGATCGCCATGCGCGACGACGACCCGGAGGACACCCTCGGCGACGTGTTCCTCACCGCGATGTTCGGCGAGCACCCGGTGGGCCGGCCGGTGATCGGCAGTGTGGAATCGGTCTCGGCGATGAGCCGGGACCAGCTGCACTCCTTTCACCTGCGCCGCTACACACCGGACCGGATGGTCGTCGCGGTGGCGGGCAACATCGACCACGACGAGGTCGTGGCGCTGGTGCGGGAGCACTTCGGCGCGCGGCTGGTCCGGGGTCGAAACCCGGTGCCGCCGCGCAAGGGTGCCGGGCGGGTACCCGGGCGTCCGTCACTGCAGCTGGTTCGCCGCGATGCCGAACAGACCCATCTGTCGCTGGGTGTGCGCACCCCGGGACGGCACTGGGATCACCGCTGGGCCTTGTCGGTGCTCAACACCGCCCTCGGTGGCGGTCTGAGTTCGCGGCTGTTCCAGCAGGTTCGCGAGAGCCGTGGGCTGGCCTACTCGGTGTACTCGACGGTGGACACGTTCGCCGACAGCGGTGCGCTGTCCATCTATGCCGGGTGCCTGCCCGAGCGGTTCGGCGAGGTGGTGCGGGTGACCACCGATGTGCTCGACGAGGTCGCGCGGGACGGCATCACCGCGCAGGAGTGCCGCATCGCCAAGGGCTCGCTGCGCGGTGGGCTGGTGCTCGGCCTGGAGGACTCCGGTTCGCGGATGCACCGCATCGGGCGCAGTGAGCTCAACTACGGCGCCCACCGCAGTATCGCCGAAACCCTGGCCAAGATCGAGGCGGTGACCCTCGATGAGGTCAATGCCGTTGCACGGCAACTGCTCACCCGCTCCTTCGGGGCCGCGGTGCTCGGCCCGGTCCGGACCAAGCGATCGTTGCCGCGGCCGTTGCAGACCATCGGCAGCTGACGGCCGTGTCGTCGCTGTCACGGCGCGGTGTTCTGGTGGGTGCCCTGTCGCTGACGGCGCTGGGCGCGTGCGCGGCACCGTCGTTGCCGGGCGGTCCCGGACCGTCCGAACAGCCGGTGCCGCCCACTGACGCCCGCATCGAGGCGCTCGAACAGCGCGACGGCGTGGTGGTGGGCCTGCACGCTGTCGACCTGCCCTCCGGGCGGTGGCTGGCCCACCGCGCCAAGGACCGCTTCGCGATGTGCTCGACGTTCAAGGGCTACGCTGCGGCGGCGGTGCTGCACCGCGCCGACCGCGGGCAGCTGGCGCTGGCGGACACGGTGACGATCCCACCGTCGGAGCTGGTGACGTACTCGCCGGTCACGGAACCGGTTGTCGGGCAGCCGGTCACACTGTCGTTGCTGTGCCAGGCGGCCGTTCGGCAGAGTGACAACAGCGCGGCCAACGCACTGCTGCGGGTGCTCGGTGGTCCGGCGGCGATCACCGAGTTCGCCCGCCTGCTCGGCGACGAGCAATCCCGGCTGGATCGCTGGGAGACCGAGCTCAACTCGGCGGTGCCGGGGGATCCGCGCGACACCAGTACGCCGCTGGCGCTGGGTATCGGCTACCGTGCCGTCCTCGCCGGCGACGTCCTGCAACCGTCGAGCCGGCAGCTGCTGGCCGACTGGATGCTGGCCAACCAGACCTCCAGCATGCGCGCCGGCCTGCCCGGCTGGTCCACCGCCGACAAGACCGGCAGCGGCGGCTACGGCAGCACCAACGACGTCGGGGTGGCCTACGGCCCGGACGGGCAGCAGCTGCTGTTGTCGATCATGACGCGCTCGGCAAGCGACGATCCGGAGGCGCCGAACCGGCGCGAGCTCATCGGTGAGCTCGCCGCGTACGCGGCCGGCGAGCTATACCACCGGTAGCGACTCGTCGCGGTGCAGCACGAAGAAGTACGGCTTGGTGATGCCGCGCAGATCCATCGCGCCCAGAAGCGTGTCGTCGTCGACGCGGCGGAACACATCGTTGATCGGCAACTGGTCGTAGATCATCGTGGCGGTGTCGACATCGCGGAAGCGCGTGGTGCGCAGTCGGGCCTTGGGCCCGCGGGCGGCCAGCACGGGGCGCGACCTGGTGATGGCGGCGGCGAAGTTCGTGCGTTTGAGCGCGGGGACCTTCGTCACCAGACCGAGGCCGCCGAACGCCGGTGCGGGGTTCAGCGCCCAGAGCGCGCTGCCGTCGGCGGTGGGGAACAGCAGCGGATCCACCGTCTCGGTGTCGCTGAACCGTTTGCCCCACCACCCACTGGCGGCCAGCATGCCGTCGAGTGGATGTGCGGTCGGGACCTCGGCGCCGCGCCACGTGCCGAGCATGGCGTCGAGTTCGACTGTGGGAAGCGAGTCGAACAGCGCCAGAGCCGCATCGGTGGTGGTCGGGGCGTCGGGAAGGACATCGGTGAGCGCGAGCATGCCACCGAGGATACTTGACACGCGTCAAGTGGGGCACACTGTTCCCATGCGCACCGATGCCCCCTGTCCGTGCGGAAGCGGCGCGGCCTTCGGCGAGTGTTGTCAGCCGCTGCATCTCGGTGAGCGACAGGCGCAGACCGCCGAGGAGCTGATGCGCTCGCGCTACACCGGCTACGTCGTCGGCGACACCGACTACGTGTGGCGGACCTGGCACCCGCGCACCCGGCCCGACGAGGTGTCCGCGGGCGCGGTCACCTGGCAGCGGCTCGAGATCGTCGACCAGGCCGGGGGCGGCCCCGATGACGACACCGGCGAAGTGGAGTTCCGTGCCCGGCACCGCGCCGGAGTGCTGCACGAGCGGTCCCGGTTCGCCCGGCGGGCCGGGCGCTGGTTCTACCTCGACGGTGACATCTACGGCTAGCCTGCCGGCGGATCAGGCGAGCACGCCCGCCGGATCGGTGAAGGGCAGCTCCAGGTCGGCGGCGACCTGTTCGGACAGCAGCGCGCCCTCGTGGGTGGACAGGCCCTTGGCCAGCGCGGCATCCGCGCGGCAGGCGTCGCGCCACCCCTTCTCGGCCAGCTTGAGCACGTAGGGCATCGTCGCGTTGGTCAGGGCGTAGGTGGAGGTGCGCGGCACCGATCCCGGCATGTTGGCCACGCAGTAGAACACCGTGTCGTGCACCGCGAAGGTGGGATCGTCGTGGGTGGTGGGCCGGGAATCCTCGAAGCAGCCCCCCTGGTCGATCGCGATGTCGACCAGGACGGCACCCGACTTCATCTGCGCGACGGTCGAATTGGTGACCAGTTTGGGCGCCTTCGCGCCGGGGACCAGCACCGCGCCGATGACCAGGTCGGCCTCTGTGACCGCATCCTCGAGGTCCAGCGCCGACGAGTAGCGGGTCTCCATGGCGCCGTTGAATTCGTTGTCGATCTTGCGCAGCGTGTTGACGTTGACGTCGAAGACGGTGACGTGGGCACCCATGCCCCGGGCGATGCGGGCCGCGTTGTAGCCGGCCACTCCGCCGCCGATCACCACGACCTCGGCAGGCGCCACCCCGGGCACCCCACCCATCAGCACGCCACGACCACCCTGGGTGCGCATCAGGTGATAGCTGCCGACCTGCGCCGACAGTCGACCGGCGACCTCGCTCATCGGGGCCAGCAGGGGCAGGGCGCCATCGGCGGTCTGCACCGTCTCGTAGGCGATCGACGTGGTTCCCGAAGCCATCAGCGCATCGGTGCACGGCTTGGACGCGGCCAGATGCAGGTAGGTGAACAGGGTCTGGCCCTTGCGCATGCGGGCGTACTCGGGCTCGATCGGCTCCTTGACCTTGAGCAGCAGATCGGCTTCCGTCCACACCTCGTCGGCACTGTTGATCATCTGGGCACCGGCGCGTTTGAAGTCGGCGTCCGAGATCGACGACCCGTCGCCGGCGCCGGACTCGATCAGCACGTCGTGTCCGCGCCGCACCAGTTCGGCCACCCCGGATGGCGTGATGGCGACGCGGTACTCGTTGTTCTTGATCTCAGCCGGGATGCCGACGCGCATGATCGCTCCTCGAAGTCGGAAGGAAGTTGGTTAAATTGTGAAGAACCATCGATAGAGACGCAATATCAATGACGATCATTCGATAAATTGACGAGTTATGGAAGAAACCACTGCATCGGGCCGGGGCGTGCCGGGTGCGCCGAAGGATGTTCGGCCCTCCGTCGACGATGTCGACCGGCGCATCCTGACCGCGCTGCACGCCGATGCGCGCATCCCCAACAGTGCGCTGGCCGAACTCGTCGGCATCGCCCCGTCGACCTGTCACGGCCGGGTGCGCCGCCTCCAGGAGCTCGGCGTGATCCGCGGGTTCTACGCCGACATCGACCCGGCTGCGATCGGGCTGAACCTGCAGGCGATGATCTCGGTGAGCCTGCAGTTCAACGCACGCGGCAAGATCCGCAACTTCATCGGTCAGATCCGGCGCAAGCCGCAGGTGATGGATGTGTACTTTCTGGCCGGGGCCGACGACTTCATCCTGCACGTCGCGGCTCGCGACACCGATGATCTCCGGTCGTTCGTCGTCGAGAACCTCAACGCCGACTCCGACGTCGCCGGGACCCAGACCTCGCTGATCTTCGAGCACCTGCGCGGCGCATCCCCGCTGTCGTGAAGGCCGCTGTCGTGAGGGCTCAGCCGCCGGCGGCGAACCGGCGCAGCCAGGCGTACCAGTCGGCCATGCCCTCGCCGGTGCGGGCGCTGACCGGCAGCACCGTGGCCGTCGGGTTGACCTGCCGAATCCGCTCCGTGTAGGTGGCGACGTCGGCCTCCAGGTACGGTGCCAGGTCGATCTTGTTGAGCAGCACCACGTCGACCGCGCGGAACATCACCGGATACTTCAACGGTTTGTCCTCACCTTCGGTGAGGGAGTACACCATCGCCTTGGCGTGCTCGCCGACGTCGAATTCCGCCGGGCACACCAGATTCCCGACGTTCTCGACGATCACCAGATCCAGTGCGGGCAGGTCCAGCCCGGCCAGGGCGCGGTTGACCATCGGGGCATCGAGGTGGCACTCACCGCCGAAGCCGTTGTCGGTGTTCAGCAGTGAGATCTGCGCGCCCCGGCCGGTGAGCCGGGCGGCATCCAGGTCGGTCGCGATATCGCCCTCGATGATCCCGATGGCGAACTCGCCGGCCAGCTCGTCCAGGGTGGCGGCCAGTACCGCGGTCTTGCCCGAACCGGGCGAACTCATCAGGTTCAGCGCGCGAATGCCGTTGGTCTCGAAGGCATCACGGTTGACCGAGGCGCGCAGGTCGTTCTCGGAGAAGATGGCCTCCAGCACATCCACCCGTTCGGTGGCGGTGCGGTAGCCGCTGTGGTCGCCGTGCTCGTGCTCGCTGCCGTGGCCGTGGCCGTGGCCGTGGTCGTGCTGGTGCACGGTGCCGTCGTCGTGGCGGTGGAACCTACCCACGGCCGGCCCCGTGTTCGGCGACCTCGTCATGGTCTCGGACATCGATCGAGGTCACCAGGAACTCCTCACCGCGCAGCACGCTCACCGCACCGCTGTTGCACACCGGGCAGCAGATCGAGAACCGCGAGGTGATCTCGGACTGCGCTCCGCAGGAGTTGCATTCGACGGCGGCGGGCACCGCTTCGATCTGCAGCTCGGCGTCGCCGAGGCCTTCGTGCTCGCGCACGATGGTCCAGCAGAACTCGAGTGAATCGGTCACGACCTGGCGCAACGCGCCGACCCGAACCCGCACGACATCGACGGTACGCCCAGCCGCGTGTGAGCTCACCACTCCGGCGATCGCGTGACACAGCGACAACTCGTGCACATTCGAGAGCGTAGCCCCGGCTCGACCGGCCGCGCAGGGCCAAAGGTCAACGGAAATGCGCAGAGCTCTGTGCCAGATTGCGATTGTTGGCCCGGTGCAGGAGCGCTAGCCTGGGTCGCACCGATCTGTGTCGACAGCCCACTGACGCAGAGCTGAGGAGACCCGCGCCCGATGAGCGCACGTGCCGAGACCGACGGTGCGGCCCCTGATGCTGACACCGTGCGAGTCCGGCTGCGTATCACCGGGCTGGTGCAGGGGGTGGGATTCCGCCCCGCGGTCGCCCGCATCGCCGCCGACTGTGGTCTGGGCGGGTTCGTGCTCAACGACACCGGCGCGGTGTGCTGCGAGTTCGAGGGTCCCCGGGACCGCGTCGAGGCGGCAGTGACCCGGCTGCGCACCGCGCCTCCGCCGCTGGCACGCATCGACGCGATGGACGTCGGCGCCACCGCGGCGCTCGGTGACACCGCGTTCGCGATCGTGACCAGCGACGCCGATCCGGCCGCCCCCGGCCGCACGCTGGTGCCGCCCGACCTCGCCACGTGCGCCGACTGCCTGCACGAACTGTTCGATCCCACCGACCGCCGCCACCTGCACCCCTTCATCACCTGCACCAACTGCGGACCCCGCTACACGGTGATCACCGATCTGCCCTACGACAGGCCGGCCACCACGATGGCCGGTTTCGCGATGTGCGATCCCTGCGCGGCCGAGTACCGCGACCCCGCCGACCGTCGCTATCACGCCCAGACCATCGCCTGCCCGGACTGCGGTCCCACCCTGAGCTGGCACGGGCCCGGCGACGGCGCACCGCTGGCAGCGGCAGCCTCGGCACTGCGCGACGGACTCGTCGTCGCCGTCAAGGGGGTCGGCGGCTACCACCTGGCCTGCCGGGCCGACGACGACGAGGTAGTCGCCCGGCTGCGCGGGCGCAAGAACCGGCCCGCCAAACCGTTCGCCGTGATGACCGCCGATCTCGACGCCGCCCGGGGGATCGCCGACGTCGATCCCGCAGCGGCCCGCTCGCTGACCGGGCCTGCCGCCCCGATCGTGCTGATGCCGGCCCGGCCGGGCGCGGTGAGCGCCCTGGTGGCGCCCGGGCTGAGCGAACTCGGCGTCATGCTCGCCTATTCGCCGGTGCACCATCTGCTCTTCGCCGAGCTGGGCGCCATCCCGTTGGTGATGACCTCGGCCAACCAGGGCGGTTCACCGATCGTGTTCCGGGACGGGGACCTGGACTGGATCGACGGTCTGGCCGACGCGGTGCTGACCCACGATCGCGCGATCCACGTCCCGTGTGAGGACTCCGTCGTGACCGTCGACCACGACGGCAACGAGCTGCCGCTGCGACGCTCCCGCGGTTACGCCCCGCTGCCCGTGCCTGTCGCAGTCGCCGGCGAGGCTGGGCCGTCGGTGCTGGCCACCGGAGGCGATCTGAAGACCACCTTCGCGCTGACCGGCCCCGACGGCTGGACGCACCTGTCCTCACACCTGGGCGACATGGCCGATCCCCGCACCCAGCAGTGCTTCGCCGCGGCGGTGCAACACCTCATGTTCATGACCGACCGCAGACCCGACCTCATCGCCTGCGACCTGCACCCCGGCTATGCGACCAGCCGGTGGGCGCACCGCCACGGCGGCCCGGTGCTCGCGGTGCAGCACCACCACGCCCACGCGGTCGCACTGCTGGCCGAACACGGCCGGCTCGGCGACCCCATGATCGCGGTCACCTACGACGGCACCGGGTACGGCACCGACGGCACCATCTGGGGTGGTGAGTTGCTGTCCATCGCCGATCCGGACCGGTTCACCCGGGTCGGCCACCTCGCCCCGTTCGCCCTGCCCGGCGGTGACGGCGCGGTGCGTCAGCCGGCCCGCATCGCGCTGGACCTGATCACCCGTGCCGGGGTGGACGTCACCGATGACCTGCCGCCGGTGCGGGCGCTGGGGGGCCACGGTCTGCACATCGTGTCCCAGCAGTTGCGCCGTCAGGTGGGGTGCGTGCCGACCACGAGCATGGGGCGGCTCTTCGACGCGGTGTCCAGCCTGCTGGGGGTGTGCCAGCAGGTCAGCTACGAAGGCCAGGCCGCGATCGAGCTGGAACACCTGGCGCGCACCGGGAGAGCTTGTTCGGCAGTCGATTTCGATGTCGGTGACGGAGTGCTCGATCCCATGCCGGTGATCGTCGCGCTCACCGAGGGGATGCGCGGCGGTGCCGAGCCCGCCGATCTGGCCGCGGCCTTCCACGATGCGGTCGTGCGGGCCACGGTGCGCGCGGCGGTCGGTGCCGCCGAGATCGCCGGAGTCGCGACGGTGGGCCTGTCCGGGGGCGTGTTCGCCAACCGCACACTGCTGTCCGGTGTCGCGGCCGGACTGCGCAGCCGCGGTCTGGAGGTGCTCACCCACCGGGTGGTGCCGTGCAATGACGGAGGGCTCGCGCTCGGGCAGGCGGCCGTGGCTGCGGCAGTGTTGGCTGAGGGCGTCACGCAGGAAAGGAGCGGCCGGTGTGCCTCGGGATTCCCGGCAAGGTGATCGAGATCTGGGATGAAGCGGGAACGCGGATGTCGACCGTCGAGTTCGGCGGTACGACCAAGACCGTGTGCCTGGCCTACCTCCCGGACATGGAGGTGGGTGAGTACACGATCGTGCACGCGGGTTTCGCGATCACCCGGTTGGACGAGGAATCGGCCAACGAGACGCTGCGGATGTTCGCCGAGCTCGGCGTGCTGGAGGACGAGCTGGCCGGCGAGCAGCCGCAGAGCCAGCGGGACATGAAGCGAGATTCGGCATGAGGTATCTCGACGAATTCCGCGACCCCGCGGCGGCCAAAGCTCTGGTCGAGGCGATCCGCCGGCGGGCCGGCCGAACCTGGACGGTCATGGAGGTCTGTGGCGGGCAGACCCATTCGATCATCCGCAACGGCATCGACCAACTGCTCGACGGTGCCGTCGAGTTCATCCACGGACCGGGTTGCCCGGTGTGTGTGACACCGCTGGAGATGATCGACCGAGCCCTGGAGATCGCCGCCCGGGACAACGTCGTCTTCTGTTCGTTCGGTGACATGCTGCGGGTGCCCGGCAGCCGCCAGGACCTGTTCGGCGTGCGGGCCCGCGGCGGCGACGTGCGCATCGTGTACTCCCCGCTGGACGCCACCCGCATCGCGGCCGAGAACCCCGACAAGGAGGTCGTCTTCTTCGGGGTGGGATTCGAGACCACCGCACCGGCGAACGCCATGGCAGTGCTGCATGCGCAGCGGCTCGGCCTGACGAACTTCTCGATGCTCGTCTCCCATGTGCTGGTGCCGCCGGCGATGACGGCGATCCTGTCGGCCCCGACCAATCGCGTCGAGGGCTTCCTGGCTGCCGGGCACGTCTGCTCGGTGATGGGCACCGGCGAGTACGGGCCCCTGGTCGACGAATTCGGGGTACCCATCGTGGTCACCGGGTTCGAACCGTTGGATCTGCTCGAGGGCGTTCGCCAGGTGGTGGACATGTTGGAGGCCGGGACACCGCAGCTGCGCAACGCCTACCCCCGGGCGGTCAGCGCCGAGGGCAACGTCGTCGCGCAGCAGACGCTGGCCGAGGTCTTCACCGTGACCGACCGGCAGTGGCGCGGCATCGGGCTGATCCCGAGGTCGGGCTGGACGCTGTCACCACGGTATGCCCAGTTCGACGCCGAGCGCCGGTTCGGCGTCGGTGACCTGCAGGTGGCCGAGTCCTCGCAGTGTCACAGCGGCGAGGTGCTGCAGGGGCTGCTCAAGCCCAACGAATGCCCCGCGTTCGGCCGGGCGTGCACCCCGCGGACTCCGCTGGGCGCGACCATGGTCTCCAGCGAAGGCGCGTGTGCCGCCTACTACCAGTTCCGCCGGCTGGAGACGCCCGCGCATGCCTGAGGTTCCGGTCACCGTCGACCCCGCCGACTGGGTGTGCCCGCTGCCCCTGCGCGAAACCCGGCGGGTGGTCATGGGGCACGGCGGCGGGGGAGTGCTCTCCGAGGAGCTCATCGAGAACCTGTTCCTGCCGGCGTTCGGGTCGGCCGGTGTCCCGGCGCGGGATTCGGCGCTGCTGGACGCCGGATCCGGCCGCATCGCCCTGACCACCGACTCCTACGTGGTGCAGCCGTTGTTCTTCCCGGGCGGCAACATCGGTCACCTGGCGGTCCACGGCACGATCAACGACCTGGCCTGCAGCGGCGCCCAGCCGCTCGCGCTGACGGCCGGGTTCATCCTCGAAGAGGGGCTCGAGCTCGATGTGCTCGGCGCGATCGCCACGACAATGGGCGCCGCGGCCGCCGAGGCCGGCGTGTCGATCGTGACCGGCGACACCAAGGTGGTCGGAAAAGGCAGCGCCGATCAGCTTTTCGTCAACACCGCCGGGGTCGGGGTGGTTCCCGACGGCGTCGACATCGCACCGCAGCGGGCCCGCCCGGGCGACGTGATCATCGTGTCCGGGCCGCTCGGTGAGCACGGGGTGGCGATCCTGAGCGTGCGCGAGGGTATCGACTTCGGCACCGTCGTGACCACCGACAGCGCACCGCTGCACCGGCTGGTCGCGGCGATGCTGACCGCGGCCACCGAATCCGGTGACCGCGGCGCGGTGCACGCCCTGCGCGACCCGACCCGGGGTGGTCTGGTGGCCTCGGTCGTCGAGATCGCCAGGGCGGCCTCGGTGGGCATCGAGATCGACGAGGCCGCGGTGCCGGTGCCCGACACCGTCGCGTCGGCCTGCTCGTTTCTCGGGCTCGACCCGCTGCAGGTGGCCAACGAGGGAAAGCTCGTCGCCTTCGTCGACCCCGCGCACGCCGACGCGGTGCTCGCGGCGATGTGCGCCCGTCCCGAGGGTGCCGGCGCGGCCGTGATCGGGAGGGTCGTCGGTGAGCACCCCGGTATGGCGGTGGCGCGCACCGCGTTCGGCACCACCCGGGTGGTCGAGCGCGAGCTGGGCGAACAGCTGCCCAGGATCTGCTGAGCGCGACGCTCGTCAACGCCGCAGTGTCTCCGACGGCGTCTCCCCCCAGCGCTTGCGGTACTCCACGGCGAAGCTGCCCAGGTGGTGGAAGCCCCACCGCTCGGCGACGGCGGTCACGGTGACGCCGTCGGCGGGTATGGCGTCGGTGAGCTCCTCGTGCACCCGCTCCAGCCGTCGCTCCCGGACGAACGCCATCGGCGACATCCCCAGCTCGGAGCGGAACCCCTGCTGGATGGACCGCACGCTCATGTGCACGGCGCGGGCCAGCGCTTCCATGGTGATCCGCTCGGCGAGATGATCGTCGATGAAATCCATCGCCTGCTGGATCACGGTGCGCCGCGGGTCGGCCGACACCGGCTGGGTGATGTCGGCGTGGTAGTTCGACGGCTGCAGGTACAGCAGGCTGCTCATCACGAGCTCCTCGACCGGACTGATGCCGTGACCGCTCTGGATCAGCGAGCCGGCGTGGTACACCTCGGTGTGCACCAGCTGCACCGCGGCATGCCAGCGCATCGCGGCCTCGGTGGCCAGGTCGAAAGCGGGGTCGAACACCAGGGGCTTGACCAGGTTGCGCCCGATCAGCCGGGTCACGTGGGCGGTCATGGCCTGCTGCTCGATCCTGATCAACAGCTGTGGTGTGTCCACACCCAGTTCGATCCGCACCGGGGCGCCGGGGCTGGAGACCAGCGAACGCATCGTGTTGGCCTGAAACGTCGAGGCCGGATGATGAACGGTGGCAACACCGTTCATCGGCATGTGCACCGCGTAGTAGCGGCCGCATTCGGGGATGTCGATGGTGGCCGGGACGTGCAGGTCCAGGTAGAGCATGCTGACGTTGCGCAGCCGGACCCCGTGCATCGTGGCGGCGAAGCCGTCGGTGTCGGCCGGGTCGACCGCCAGGGTCAGCGGGGTCAGCGCCCGGCCGAGCAGGCGGGTGGCTTTGCTGATGTCCTCGGTGTAGAAGATCTCGTGGGCGGCCAGCGCCGGTGGCACGCCCCGGGAACGCACCTTGCGGCGCACCGGATCGCTGGTCCGGCGGATGTCGATGAAGCCCAGCCTGGTCAACCGGGACATCAGCCCGCCCGCATCGCCGCCGCGGCATAGGGAAGGCTACGTTTGGTGACGCAGAACCGATTTCGTCGCGGCAAGGCAAGGCTCCTGGTTGACGGGCTCGTTTCAGCGTAACCAGATCTGCGCAATCGTGATAGCGGTTGCGCGAAACCGATAGGCACGGCGGCGGCCACGCAGTACGTTGGGCAAATCAGCCACATTCCCCGCGCTGCAGGGAGTCCCGCCTCGGGAGGTTTCGGATGGGCGCCACCGGTCAGGCAACGTCTTCGGTCCTGGATTCGGTGAACGGCGCCGGGCCGGCCGACGCGGTACGCGACCGGCTCGACGATCCGCGCGTCGCCGCAGCGCTGAACACGTTGCTCGACCACGCCGACCTGCTGGCCGTGCTGGTCAGTGGCATGGACGGGTTCGTGCGCCGTGGCGACGACATCACCGCCAACCTGACCTCGGCCTGGGGCGAGCTCAGTGGTTCCTCCGAACAGATCCCCGCGCTGGCGGCACTGCGCGACGTCGACCTGTCCCAGCTGTCGGCCAGCCTGGCGGTGCTCTCCGGTGGTCTGGTCAAGGCAACCCCGGCCATCAACACCTTGATGAACTCATCGTTGACCGACCCCCAGGGCGCTGAAGTGGTGGCCGCGCTGGGGGATGCGCTGGTCTCGGCCCGGCGCTCGGCCCCGGCGGCGCCCCGTGGCCTGCGCGGTCTCTGGAAGACGCTGCGCGGTGCCGCCAACGACCCCGACGTCACCCGCGGCGTGTCCTACCTCGTCGAGGTACTCCGGGTCTTCGGCCGCAAGGTCTGAGCGATCTGGTCACGGAAGTGACCATTTGACAACAGAATTCACAGCCCAAACGCACCGGGTCCGATGGCTCCGGTGAGTCGAGAGGAGTCTTGAATGGCATCGGTGCTCTGGTTCCAGGGCGGGGCGTGCAGCGGCAACACGATGTCGTTTCTCAACGCCGACGAACCCAATGTCGTCGATCTGATCGTCGACTTCGGGCTCGATCTCGTGTGGCATCCGTCGCTGGGGCTGGAGCTGGGCAAGAACGCCCAGAAGGTCTTCTGGGACTGCGCCAACGGGGAACGCCCGCTCGACATCTTCGTGTTCGAGGGCTCGGTGATGGAGGCCTACGACGGTCGCGCCGACATGTTCGCCGACCGGCCGATGAAGGACTGGGTCACCGATCTGGCCGCGGCCGCGCAGATCGTGGTCGCGATCGGTGACTGCGCCTGCTGGGGCGGGATTCCCGCGATGGAGCCCAACCCCTCGGGCTCGACCGGGCTGCAGTTCCACAAGCGGGAGAAGGGCGGCTTCCTGGGCCCGGACTTCCGCTCCAAGATGGGCCTGCCGGTGATCAACATCCCGGGCTGCCCGGCCCATCCGGACTGGATCACCCAGATTCTCGTCGCCCTGGCCACCGGCCGCGCCGGCGACATCACCCTCGACGACCTGCATCGGCCGGAGACCTTCTTCAAGACGTTCACCCAGACGGGCTGTACCCGGGTGCAGTTCTTCGAGTACAAGCAGTCCACCATGTCGTTCGGTGAAGGGACCCGGACCGGCTGCTTGTTCTACGAATTCGGCTGCCGTGGACCGATGACCCACTCACCGTGCAACCGGATCCTGTGGAACCGCCAGAGCAGCAAGACCCGGGCCGGCATGCCGTGCATCGGCTGCACCGAGCCCGAGTTCCCGCACTTCGACCTGGCCCCGGGAACGTTGTTCAAAACCCAGAAGGTCAGCGGCATGATCCCCAAGGAAGTGCCCGAGGGGACCGATCACCTCACCTACATGGGCCTGGCGGCGGCCGCGCGGATCGCGGCGCCGCAGTGGTCCAAAGAAGACATGTTCGTGGTCTGAGGCCCGACGAAACCAGAAACCGAAAGGGACTCTTGGCATGACCGATCAGCTCGATCTCTTCGTCAGCCCACTGGGCCGGGTGGAGGGCGACCTCGACGTCCGCGTCACCATCGACGACGGCGTCGTGACCTCCGCATGGACCGAGGCGGCGATGTTCCGCGGCTTCGAGATCATCCTGCGCGGCAAGGACCCGCAGTCGGGCCTGGTGGTGTGCCCGCGCATCTGCGGCATCTGCGGTGGCAGCCACCTGTACAAGTCGGCCTACGCGCTCGACACCGCGTGGCGCACCCACATGCCGCCCAACGCCACCCTGGTTCGCAACATCTGTCAGGCATGCGAGACGCTGCAGTCCATCCCGCGGTACTTCTACGCGCTGTTCGCCATCGACCTGACGAACAAGAACTACGCGAAGTCGTCGCTCTACGACGAGGCGGTGCGCCGGTTCGCGCCGTACGTCGGCACCAGTTACCAACCGGGCGTGGTGCTCTCGGCCAAACCGGTCGAGGTCTACGCGATCTTCGGCGGACAGTGGCCGCATTCGAGCTTCATGGTGCCCGGTGGGGTGATGTGCGCCCCGACGCTGTCGGACGTCACCCGGGCGATCGCCGTCCTCGAGCACTGGAACGATGCCTGGCTGGAGGGCCAGTGGCTGGGCTGCTCGGTGGACCGCTGGCTGGAGAACAAGACCTGGAACGACGTGCTGGCCTGGGTGGACGAGAACGAGGCCCAGTACAACAGCGACTGCGGCTTCTTCATCCGGTACTGCCTCGACGTCGGGCTGGACAAGTACGGCCAGGGCGTGGGCAACTACCTGGCGACCGGAACCTATTTCGATCCGGCGCTCTACGAGAACCCGACCATCGACGGGCGCAACGCCGCGCTGATCGGACGCTCCGGGGTGTTCGCCGACGGCAACTACTACGAGTTCGATCAGGCCAACGTCCGCGAGGACGTCACCCACTCGTTCTATCAGGGCGATCGGCCGCTGCACCCGTTCGACGGCGAGACCATCCCGATCGACCCCGAACAGGGCCGCAAGCAGGGCAAGTACAGCTGGGCCAAGTCCCCGCGGTACGCCGTCGGCGACCTCGGCAACATTCCGCTCGAAGCCGGTCCGCTGGCCCGCCGGATGGCCGCCGCGGGCCCCAATGCCGCCGGGCACCAGGACAACGACCCGCTGTTCGGCGACATCTACAACACCATCGGCCCGTCGGTGATGGTGCGGCAGCTCGCCCGCATGCACGAGGCCCCGAAGTACTACAAGTGGGCCCGCCAATGGCTGGACGCACTCGAGCTCAAGGAGAGCTTCTACACCAAGCCGACCGAGTACGCCGAAGGCATGGGATTCGGTTCCACCGAGGCGGCCCGCGGCGCGCTCTCGGACTGGATCGTCATCGAGGACTCGAAGATCAAGAACTATCAGGTGGTGACCCCGACGGCGTGGAACATCGGGCCCCGCGACGGCTCCGAGGTGCTCGGCCCCATCGAGCGGGCACTGGTCGGGTCCCCGATCGTCGACGCCGAGGACCCGGTCGAACTCGGCCACGTGGCCCGCAGCTTCGACTCGTGTCTGGTGTGCACCGTGCATGCCTACGACGGCAAGACCGGCCGTGAACTGAACAAGTTCGTCATCAACGGGATGGTGTGACCTGCACTCAACAGGGGTGAACCGCTCGCCCGGCAACCCGGCGGCGCTGGAGCCGCCGGGTTGCGACGTCGTGGTCATCGGATGCGGCAACCTGCTGCGCGGCGACGACGGCGTGGGACCGGTGCTGGTGCGCCACCTGTGGGAGCGCGGGGTTCCCGAAGGCGCCAAACTCGTCGACGGCGGCACCGCGGGGATGGATGTGGCGTTCCAGATGCGCGGGGCCGCGCGGGTCGTCATCGTCGACGCCGCTGCGACCGGATCGGCGCCGGGCACTGTCTTCCGAGTGCCCGGCGAGGAGTTCGCCGAACTGCCGCCGCTGCAGGGTCTGCACACCCACTCGTTCCGGTGGGACCACGCGATCGCCTTCGCCCGCTGGGCGCTGGGCCAGGACTGTCCGACCGACATCACGGTGTTCCTCGTCGAGGTTTCCGCCGTGGAGTTGGGTGCCGAGTTGTCCGAACCCGTGGTGACGGCGATGGAACAGGTCATCGGCATCGTCGAGGGCGAGTTCCTGGCACCGTTGCGGCCTGCGGCGCTGGCTGAGACGACCGTCGAGTTCACCGCCGACGGATATCTGCGCCTCGGCGCCGAGCTGGCCGCCGCGCGTTTCCCGTCCGACGCCGTGGCCGCGGTACTGCGGGACGGCGTGTTCTGGCTGATCCCGCTGCGCGGCCCGCGCAGCGGCGGCCTGCTGCTCAAGCAGCGCAACCCCGCCGGCGACCGGTCGGTGCTGGTCGCGGAGCTTGTTAGGGAGACCTTACTCAGCGGCGTTTTTCGTGCATTCTGGGACGATGAACAATCAGCGCTGCGCATCCCCGTTTCCGGACCGCAGGAGCGGGAACGGTGATCGCCATGTGTGAATGTCAGGAACCGTTTCCGAAGGGCAGGCCGCCGACCGCGGTCCGGACCGAGAGCTCGGCCGACGAGGCACGGGCCGTGGACACCGTGGTGGTGTACGAGCGTGGCCATTGGGCTGTCGACGTCGTCGTGGTGTTCGACGACGGGGTTGTGCGCAAACGCATCAACACCCACCGGACCCGCGGCCGGGCCGAACTGGCCGCCAGCTTGATCAAACGCGCCGCCGAGCGCGACCTGAAGGGACCGTTACTGGGGTGAATCTGGTGGGAGGGCCGTGACCGAAACCGTCCACGCTGAATCCGAAGGCGCTGTGACCGACGCCGTGCCCGATCTCGTCGCGCGTCCGCAACCGCTGGGCGCCTTCGGCCTTCCCCTCGGCTATCTGCTGATTCCCGCCGGCCAGGACACCGAGGCCGCCCGCGCCGCCCTGGTGTCCGGCCGGCTGCCCGACGTCTGGCCCGACCGGATGGCCGCGCATGCGCACGCGTCGGCCGGCGATCGGGACGCCGCCCTGCACGAGCTGCGCGGCGACGATCCGGTGACCCGCTTCAACCGGTACGTCCTGGATCCCGACTCCGAGGACCCCGCTGCCGTGCGTGCCGCACTCGGCGACTTCGGTGCGCTCGTCGACGTGGTGTCCTTCGCGCTCGGACGGGCCGACACCGCGCCCGCCGCGGACGGGCTCGACGGCGAGCTCGCCGCCGTGGTGCTGGCCGCGCAGGCCTCGGCCGCTCTCGACGACGACAACCCGGCCGACGCGGTGGCGCTTCTCGACCGCGCCGCCGACCTGGCCGTCCCGGTGGGCAGGCCGTTGGCCGGGGTGCTGCTCGGCGCGGCGGCCGGCATCTGCCGTGACATCGGGGACCCGTCGGCGCTGACCCGGCTGCAGCGGGCCCTGACCCTGCTCGAGGACGCCGACGCGCTGCCGGTGGCGCGCGCCGAACTCCACCTCACCGCCGCGGGCCTGATCCACGAGCAGGCGTCACAGCGCCCCGAGCTGATGCCCGGCGCGGTCCCGCACTACCACTCGGCCCTGCAACTGATCCGGCGCGAGGATGCTCCCCAGCTCTGGGCCTCGGCGCACGCCGACCTGGCGACCGCCTACCTGACGATGCCGATGGTGGAGGCCTCCAGCCAGCTTCGGCTGGGTATCGCCGCCCAGTCCCTGCGGCAGGCGCTGACCGTGTTCACCCGCGACGAGCATCCGCGGCGGTGGGCCAGTGTGCAGTTGAACCTGGCCAACTCGCTGGTGTACAGCCCGTCCAAGCACCGCCACGACAACCTCGTGGAGGCCGTGGAGATCTACGAGGCGGTGCTGGGGACCCGTGACCGCGCCGAGGATCCGCTGGGCCGGGCCCGGGTGCTGGCCAATCAGGGCAACGTGCTCGCCCACCTCGGGATGTTCGACCGGGCCAAGGCGCGGCTCTACGAAGCACGATTCCTGTTCGAGGAGCACGGTGACACCGAGTCGGTGCGTGCCGTGCGCGCAATACTCGACGAGGTGGCCCGCGAGACCGCGCTGGGCCAGGGTGACCAGGGGCCTGGGGAGACGCCGTGACCGACCTGCGCGATGACACCGACCTCGAGGCACTGGCCCGCCGGGTCGACGACGCGGTGGCCGCACTGGCCGACCTGGATCCCGCGGCGCGGGCGGCGGCCGAGGAACTGAAGGCGGCGCTGGAGGAGATCCACCGGACCGGGCTGGTCACCATCGTCACCCGCATGCGCGCCGACGACGCCGCCCGGCCGCTGCTGTTCGACCTGGTCGACGACCCGGTGGTGCGGATGCTGCTGACCCTGCACGGCATCATCCGGCCCGACCCGGTGACCCTGGCCGAGCGGGCGCTGGCCGGGGTGCGGCCCCAGCTGCACAGCCACGGTGGCGACGTGACGCTGGTGCGTATCGCCGACGGTGTCGCGTTCATTCGTCTCGAAGGCGCGTGCAACGGCTGCTCGATGTCCTCGGTCACGTTGCGCGAACTGGTGGAAACGGCTCTGCTGCAGGGTGTTCCGGCGATCACCTCGGTCGAGGTGCTCACCGACGAACCCACCCCGACGATCATCCCGCTGGAGTCGGTGTCCTTCCCGGGGGCTGCGAGCACCCCCCGTGACGACGGATGGGTGCGGGTGGCCGGTGCCGACGCGCTGCCCGTCGGTGAGGTCAGCGTGCCCGGCCACGGCGTGATCGTGGTCAACGTCGACCAGCGGCTGTCGGCGTATCGCAACGAATGCGCACACGAGGCGTTGCCGCTCGACAACGCCGTCCTCGACACGACGGCCGGCACCCTGACCTGTCCGTGGCACGGATTCTGTTATGACGCGGCCTCGGGGGAGTGCCTGTCGGCGCCCGGGGTGCAACTCGAACAACTGCCGCTGCGCATCGACGACGGGGATGTCTGGGTGCGGGTCGGCTGATGGGCCGCTACACGGTGCGGCACACCGTCGGCGGCCGCCCCGCGGGCAGCCCGCCGCTGGCCGTGCTGGCCGATGAGCACAGCGGCGGCTGGGAACCTCGCACCTGGCTGGGTGCTCCCGCACCCGGTGGGCTGGCACTACCGCCGGCGACTCCGAGTATGGCCTGGATGTATTCGCCGCGTGGTGTTTTCATCGACGACGACCACCTCGTCGTCGCGGACTCCGGCAACCACCGGGTGCTGATCTGGCACGGCGTCCCGGCTGTCGACGAACAGCCCGCCGACGTGGTGCTCGGTCAGCCCGACGGCGTATCGGAGGGGCGCGCCGCGGGCGGGCGCGGCCCCGAGCGCGGTATGAACCTGCCCACCGGCGTCGCCGTCATCGACGGACGGCTGATCGTGGCCGACGCCTGGCACCACCGAATCCTGGTGTGGGACAGGGTGCCGCGACGAAGCGATGTGGGCCCGGACATCGTGCTGGGCCAGGCCGACCTCAGCGCCGTCGAACCCAATGCCGGTGGGGAGTGCTCCGCAGCGACGCTCTACTGGCCGTTCGGTTTCGCACGTGTGGGCGGGCGGTTCTGGGTGGCCGACACCGGCAACCGCCGGGTGCTGGGCTGGGCCGGCGGGATACCCGAACCGGGTCGCCCCGCCGACATCGTGCTCGGCCAGCCGAATGCGCAGGCCCGTGCGGAGAATCGTGGTGAGGCCGCCGGTCCGGCGAGTTTCCGCTGGCCGCACGCCATCACCGGAACCGACGACCTGCTGTTGGTCGCCGATGCGGGTGATCACCGGGTGCTGGGGTGGTCGCCCCCACCGGACAACGACGGACCGGCGGACTCGGTTCTGGGCCAACACGACTTCGTGTCGGCCGAGGAGTGGCCCTACGGGCCGCACACCGGTGACCGGTTCCGGTTCCCCTACGCGGTCGGGCTCGACGGTGGGCGCCTGGCGGTCGCCGACACCGCCAACAACAGGGTGCTGCTGTGGGATGAACTACCCGGCCAGCCGCTGGGTGGGCGCCCGGCCGACCACGTGCTGGCCCAGCCGGACTTCGGCTCGAACGGGGAGAACCGCTGGGCGCTCGTGGGCCGGGACACCTTGTGCTGGCCGTACGGGCTGCATCTGCACGGGAACCTGCTCGCCGTCGCCGACTCCGGAAACAACCGGGTGCTGCTGTGGGAGCGGCGGGGATGAGGCCCCGCATCGTGCAGGGCGACGACCAGATCGGCTTCTTCTGGGCGACCCCGGACGGCCGGCCGACGTCGCTGGTGGCGCTGGTCGAGGCGGACGACGAGCCCGAGCGGCTCGCGGCCACCCACCTGTCCGCGCTGGACGACGCGCTGATCGAGGCGGCCCGCCGGTTCGGTGCCCTGCTCGGCGGCAGCCGGCGACCGTCACCGCAGGATCGGCAGAACCTCGCGGAGTTGTATCGCAGCCTCGATCGGCTCGGTGCGGACTACGCGCGGGCACTCGAGCGTCTGGGGTCGGTGCCCGACATCAGGGCGGGGCAGATCGTCGGGACCGCGGCGCTGATGTCGATCCTGGCGCGGCAGCCACTGGAACTGCTCGGGCCGGCACCACTCGACGGTGACCTCGACGAACCCACGCTCGGGGTGGTGGGCGGTTTCGGTGACATGGTGCAGGTGGATCCGGCGCGCCCGTGGAAGGGCGGGCGGTGGGTGGTGCGCACCGAGGCGGGTGGCCGGCTACCGCTCACCCTGTCGATGCTGTTGTTCGACAGCTCGGGGGTGAACAGGGACGCCGCACGAGACGAGCACCGCGACGCTCTGCAGCAGGTGATCGCCGCGGCCGAGGACCGTGAGGCGGATGCCTATGACGTGGCCTGCGCACTGGACTGGCTGCTCTACGACTGGCTGATGGCCCATCGTGACGGGGCGGACAGCGCCGAGATCGTGATACCCAAGGGCCGGGAAGGCGATGCCGCCGTGGTGGTGGCGGCAGTAGCCGCCTCGGTCGCGGCGCGCACGATGTTCGACCCCGCGCTGAGTTCGCCGGGGTAACCCGATTCACCCGCAGGCCGCCGATGTGGTGGCATGGCTGCCATGACTGCGGACGCGCTGGCGATATGGCCGTTGACGGGACTGGCCGTGGTCACTCCCCGGGTGCGGCTGCGCTACATCACCGACGAACTGGGTTTCGAACTGGCGCAGCTGGCTGCGCAGGGGATCCACCATCCGTCGACCATGCCGTTCGCGACACCCTGGACCGATGTGCCCAGCCCGGAGCTGGAACGCAACACGATGCGGTTCTACTGGCGCAGTCGTGCCGAGACCTGCATTGCGCACTGGGACCTGCAACTCGCCGTGCTGGTCGATGGAGCGCCGATCGGCATGTGTTCGATCGCCGCGGACTCTTTCCAGGCGGACCGCAGTGTCGAGACGGGGTCCTGGATCGGCCGTCACCACCAGGGGCGGGGCTTCGGCCGGGAGGCACGCCAAGCCGTGCTGCACCTGATCTTCGCCGGTCTGGACGCCGACCGGGCCACCACAGGCGCGTGGCACGACAATGCGGCGTCGCTCGCGGTGACCCGGTCGCTGCCCTACGTCCGCACCGGCACGTCGGTTCAGCCCCGCCGCGGCAGACCCGACACGATGCTGAACTTCGCGATGAGCCGCACGGACTGGGACGGTGTTCGCCGGTCGGACATCAGCCTGGTCGGCGTCGAACCCGTGCGCGACCAACTGGCGACGGCGCGCGGCGGTATCAGGGGGCCGCGGTCAGCGTGACGTTGTGCAGGGCGACCGCGACATCGGAGGGCAGGATCTCGACGAAGGTCGCGGTATCGCGCTCGGCAGCGCCGGTGGTGATGATGTTGGCCGGAGCCGTTCCCGCACAGGGGAAATCGCTGCAACGCAGCCAGAAGCCGGGCGGGCTCTGATAGGGCTGCATGCTCGGCGACTGGTCGACCCGGTATCGCCCCGGCGGAATGTAGGCGGTGGCCCAGTCGTCCCGCGGCTGTGTCGTCACACCGAAGACGCCGTTGCTGCCGTACACCGGTACCGCGGCGGCGGGTGCCGCGGCCGACAGCGCCGCCAGCACACCGGCGGCCAGTAGCGCACCTCCGTGTCGTGCGGCACGCCAGCCGCCACCCGGTGCGGTCGGTGTCGTCGCCGGTCGGTCGCTGCGGTGCATGTGTTCGAGGCTAACCCGGCTACGGGCCGTCCTCGGCGTCTTCGTCTGCTTCGTCGGGTAGTAGGTAGTTCTGGGGGTGGTGGTAGTTGTTGACGCGGGCCTGGCCTGTGTCGAGGGCGGGTGGGGGCAGCCATTCGGTGCGGCCGTCGGGGCGTTTGCGGGTGGTCCAGCCGCCGGTTGTGGCGGCGCGATTGTCGGGTCCGCAGGCCAGGGTGAGTTCGTCGATGTTGGTGTGTCCGCCGTGGTTCCAGTCGGTGACGGCGTGGTGGGCCTGGGTCCAGTAGCCGGGGGTGGTGCAGCCGGGCCGGGTGCAGCCTTGGTCGCGTGCGATGAGCATGAGTCGTTGGGCGGGGTTGGCCAGGCGTTTGGCGCGTGCGAGGTAGAGGGCTTCGTTGGTGTGTTTGTCGAACACCGCCAGGTAGGGGAAGCCGCCGATGGCCATGCGGATCACCTCGCGCATGGGCAGCAGGGTGCCGCCGGCGGTGAGGGCGTGTCCGGCGGGGCGCCGGCGGCTGGTCTCGCTGGGTTGCGCGGCGCCGCAGTGTTCGGTGTCGCAGCCTGCGGCGGCGGTGCGGGCAGCGTGTTCGAGGTCTTGCAGGGTTGTTGTGACGATGACGGTGACAGGTAGCCCGTTGTGGGTGCCGAGGGTGCCCGAGGACAGGGTTTCGCGGCACAGGGCCAGGAAGGCGTCGTGGTCGCGCTGGGCGGGGCTGCGGTCGTCGCGGCCGGCGGGTGCGTCCGGGGTGGTGGTCGCATCGCCGGTGTCGGGTTGTTCGGTGCCGAACCCGGCTGCACCGATCTGCTGGTCGGGGCGGCTGGCGCCGGGGGCGGCGAGTTTGGCCGCCGCGGCTTCCCAGTAGGACCGTGCGGCCGGGGTGAGGTATCCGGTGAGTTTGCTCATGCCGTCGGGTTGTTGACGTCCGAGGTGCAGGCCGCGTTTGCGGTTCTGTTCTTTCTCATCGGGAACCGCCCCGTCTGGGTCGATGGTGATCAGCAGCCGTTTCGCGGCGGCGCGCAGCTGGTCGGGATCGAGTTCGGCGGCCGCCTGAGCGAGCTGGGCTTCGGCAGCGGCGCGGGTGCCGATGTCGACCCAATGGGGCAGGGCGTCGAAGAACTCGCTGATGGCGGCGATATGGCCGGCTCCGATGTGTCCGCGGGCTTGGGCGGCCGCGACGTGTTCCCAGTGCGGGGGCATCGACGCCCCGGACAGGGCTCGGCGCTCGCCGAGCATCGCGGCGTCGCGGACCCGTCGGGCGGCGTCGTTTTTGGCGACTCGCAGCGCGATGCGTAGCACCTCGTTCCAGGATTTGGCGCCGAGGGTCTTGGGTTCGGTTTCGGCCATCAGCCGGGCCAGCGCCCGCTGCTCGTGGGCCGGCAGTATCCAGGTCAGCTCCTTGAGGTCGTCGAGCATCGCGATCAATTCCCGATGCGTGAGCCCGTCGATCGGGGCGGCGGCCAACTCGGCCAGACCGGCCCGGATCGCGGCGATCGCGCTGGACACCTCACCCATATATCGAACACTAGTGGCGCTCCTAGTGTTCTAGTGGGCGCGTTTGTGCTGTTCAGCGGTGTTTTTGATTGGTGTGGCGAGGGATTGGGCGTGTCGGCGCTCAGATGAGGGACGCGCACGCGGTGTGCCTCTAG
>JAXHTL010000179.1:8305-10097 GCA_034190095.1 Actinomycetota bacterium | reverse complement strand
GGCGGCGCCACGTGAACCTTCTTGTCCGCGGTGCGCAGCGCACCGCGGAAGTGGCCGAACTCCCGGGGTCCCAGCACCCAGCCGTGCGGATGGGCCAGCACGTCACGCCACCTGATCCTGCGGCCCTCGATCTTTCTGCCGGTGGCCACCAGCAGCCGGTGAATCCAGTACGGCCCGAACTCGAGCCCGGGCCGGCGGGTCAGACGCGCCAGCCGCCGGGTCGCGGTGACGAAGCCGTTGACCCCGCGCGCCCCGAACAGCGGCCGCTTCATCGCCAGCGCCAGGTCGGTGAAGATGCGCCACTCCTCGCGCGCCGATGGGGGCGGGTCCACAGCGCGCACCCCGTACTGCAGGTAGGGCTCGTCGTGCAGATTGCTGGTGAACGCCAGCAGGTCGTCACGCTCGAGCCAGTGCACCGCCGGCAGCAGCCAGTGGGCGTGCCGGTGGCTTTCCCGCTGCACGAAGTCGATGGCCACCAACAGATCAAGGGTCGCCAGTGCACGGTCGAGCTTGGCGCCGTCGGGACCGGAGATCACCGGGTTACCACTGTTGATCACCATCGCCCGGATCTGGCCGTGTCCGGCGGTGGTGATCTCGTCGGGCAGCTCGCTGAGCGCATGCGCCCCGGCGACCATGTCCCGGCCGCGCAGCCGGCTGCGGTGCGCAGTCGTCCCGGCCAGGCCGGCCAGCCGCAGCGCGTCGACGTAGCCGGGTTCGAAGCGCCGCCCACCCGGGCGGTCCATCCGTCCGGTGATCACGTTGAGCACCTGGCCCAGCCACTCGGCCACGGTGCCGGCCAGATGCAGCGACACCCCGGTGCGGGTCACCACCATCGCCCGCGGTGCGTCGGCAAAACCCCTTGCCACATTGGCGATCTGGTCCGCCGGAACATCGCAGCGGCGGGCCAGGTCGGCGATATCGGCATCAGCCACCAGATCCCGCAAGCGGTCCATGCCGACGGCCAGGTCGGCGCAGTCCCCGCGATGCTGCAGGTCCTCGTCGAGGATGATCTTGACCATCGCCAGCAGCAATGCCCAGTCCTGGCCCGGGCGCACCGCCAGATGCACGTCGGCATGTTCGGCGGTCTCGGTACGCAACGGGTCGACGACCACGATCGTCGCGCCCTGCTGCCGGCGCGCCAGGGCCCGGCGCCACCCACCCGGCACCGACTCCAGCCAATTCCATGCGCTCACCGCCGGGTTGGCCCCCACGATCAGGAAGTAGTCGCAGTTGTCGACGTCGGAGACCGGAACCATCAGCGACGAGCCGTACATCTTCTCGGCGACCACGTGCAGGGCGTTCTGGTCGACCGAGCCGACCGCGTAACGGTTGTGGGTGCCGACGGCGTCGAGCCAGCCGTTCATGAACATCAGGTTCGACGACGAGTAGCCGGCCGGGTTGCCGTAGTAGGCGGCCACCGCGTCGGGCCCGCCGGCCTCGATGACGGTGTTGAGCCGGGCGGCGATGTCGGTGATGGCCTCGTCCCAGCTGGTCTCGATGTAGCTCTCACCGACCCGCTTCATCGGAGCGGTGATGCGGCGGGGATGCTCGACCACCTGATGGGCGGTGCGGCCCTTGGCGCAGAAATCCTGCCAGCTGTGCGGATTCTGCTTGTCCGGCGAGATCTTGACGACCCGGCCGTCGTCCACCGTGACGTCGACTCCGCACGACGCCAGGCAGTACCGGCAGAACGTGTGCACGGTGCGGGGCATGCCGCCATGGTGCCCGACCCCGGCAACTGCGTCCTGCGAATGCCATTGAGCACACCGCTTGATTCAGCGGTTCACCGCTG